>JBBRQX010000091.1:0-8576 GCA_038225745.1 Pseudanabaenales cyanobacterium
TACCACGATCCACCACGCAGAGGTCGTCTATGTTTTTGACCACCTATTAGCCAAGCAGTTCCATCATCAGGTGCGCCATTATAATTTTCATGCCATACATCTTCGCACCATTCCGAGACATTGCCATGCATATCATACAATCCCCAAGAATTTGATAATTTCTTGCCAACTGGATGAGTTTTGCTTCCAGCATTCTTCCCATACCATGCATAATCCCCTAATTGATGAAAATTATCGCCAAAACAATATTTATCCTGACTTCCCGCTCGACAAGCATATTCCCATTGCGCTTCACTAGGCAGCTTCACATTTTGCCTCGTCATTTGCGAAAGTTTTTTGCAAAAGGTAACTGCCTTATCCCATGAAACTTTCTCTACAGGACAATTCTGATCACCGTTAAAGTGTGATGGATTATTCCCCATTACTGCTATATATTGTTTCTGGGTAATTGGATATTTACTCATCTTAAAAGCACTCAAAGTTACCCAATGAATTGGCTTTGCATTATCATAATCATTACTTCCCATTGAGAAACGTCCCGATGATACCTTCACTAGTTCTAGTTCCACATCATTGCCGCAGTCTAATATTATGGAATTACTAACCCAAGATTTAGAAGTCTGTATAGTTTGAGATGCTATCTGAATCGGCTGAGCTTTTGTGGGAGTAGTTAATGGGTTGACTATAGAGACTATCTGACTTTGTGTAGATTTTTTACCTGAAGCCGTTGTAGACACCTTAACAGGGACTTTAGACTGGGGTACTTCTGCCTGAGAAGATCTTGGTGATGATTTGGCGGTAAGTGTATGAGTCTGCGCGGGTTGAGACGCTATCTGGATAGGTGTAGCTTTTCTTGTGGATTGCTTTGCAACAGTTGTTATAGGCGATTTAACAGAACCTTGAGATTGAGGTGTTTTAGTCTGTGTAGATATTTGTGATGGTTGAATAACTTGCAAAAGCTCATCTACTGATTGATAGCGACTTTTTACAGTTGCTTGCGTCATTTTATCTAAAATTTCGCCTAACTTTTTGTTGATCGTTTTATTTGGCAAACATTTTCGCCATACAAAACCTTCAATCGGGTCGTACATATCCAATGGATTAACATTGGTAAGCAAATGCAAACAAGTAACACCCAAACTATAAATATCACTAGAAAACAGAACTTTACCAAATGCTTGTTCTGGTGAAGCATAGCCAGAACTACCAATCGTTGTTCCCGTTTTTTGCAAAGCCGTCTGACTTGCTACCTTCGCCGCCCCAAAATCCACCAACACCAATTTTTGACCTATACGCCGCCGAATAATATTGTCAGGCTTGATATCACGATGAATTACTTTACCAGCATGAATAAATTGCAATACTGGCAACAAATCAAGCAATAGCGCTTCGATTTTGGCTTCACTAAATGCCCCCAGTAACTTTAGCTCTTGTTTCAGATTGTCCCCATCGATAAACTCTTGCACCAAATATTGCCGTCCATCATGCTCTGCATGGGCAAGCAATTCAGGAATCTGTGAATGCTTACCAAGATCATCTAGATGTACCGACTCCTGTTCAAACAAGCGTTTTGCATCTTGGATAGTTTCAGGATCATCATAGAAAAACTGCTTGATTACACATTTAGGCTTTGATGGTTTCGCCTCATCTTGTGATAGAAAAGTCTTGCCAAAGCTGCCCTGACCGATTACCCACAAGGCACGATAACGCTCTTGAATTAACAACTTAGAGCGACATTGCGAACAAAACTTTGTATTTAAAGGATTAGCAGCCCCACAAGCAAGACAAAGACTCATAATGGTCAGAATTTTCGTTGATTAACGCTTATATCGAAATTTTCAATAGTATAGTTTATACAAAACGGAAAAGTAACTATAAGAATGACGCAAAATTGTTTTGGAAGATACTTACAAAGAAATAGCTCAAGAAAATGAGGATTGGCAAGACTTTGAGAATACTATTTTAGATAGACTTGTTGAGATAGAAAAAGTTGAGATTGATGGTAACTTATGCGAATCTTGTTAGTAGATGATGAAGAAGAACTGGCGGAACCATTACAGAGGATTTTGACAAATCAGGGATATGAAGTCGATAGTGCCAATAGTGGCGATCGCGGTTGGGAACTTGCTCAGACAGGCGAGTATGATTTGTTGATTTTAGATTGGATGATGCCCGAAAAATCGGGAATCGAGATTTGTAGTCAATTGCGTCAAAAAGGCGATCGCACCCCAGTTTTAATTCTTACCGCCAAAGATACCCTTGACGATCGCGTAGATGGTTTAGATAGTGGAGCCGATGACTATCTCGTCAAGCCTTTTGAATTGCGCGAGTTACTAGCTAGAGTGAGAGCTTTGCTGCGCCGCACACCAACGCCGATCATGTCAATTAACGAACCCGCACGCCTAAGTTATCGTGATTTGGAACTTGATCGCGCTAATCAAGTCCTATATCGAGAACAAATCGCGATCGCCTTAACTGAAAGAGAATATCAACTTTTAGAATATTTCATGTTCCATCCCAATCAATTACTCAGTCATGAGCAGATTTCGCAACATCTTTGGACTGAAGGAGAAGATGCCCCAACAAATAATGCACTAGCCGCGCAAGTTAAATTATTACGTCGTAAGATTGATCGCGATCGCCAGATTTCTCTAATAAATACTGTTTATGGCAGAGGTTATCGCCTTGGTTAAGCTAAACTGTTATCGCGTTTTGCGCTATAACTAAACCAAATTTTTTAAGAGTTTTTTAAATAAAAGCTTTTAAAATTGAAAACCGTTACACCGCGAACATATGTAAAATAATGTCGTGAGGGCATTATCGGAGTGAAAAATTGTGGGACAGGCTCAATTACCGCCGCAGGAACCAGCTAACTCTTCGCTTGCCAAAAATCTTGGACGCGTTGGTGTTGGACTAGCGATCGCAGTTACTGCATCGAGCTTAGGTGCTTTTTGGTATGGACGCTACTTTCTGAATGAGGAATTGTCGCCGCTTTTGCAATCCGAGTTAACCAAATCTCTTAGGCGCCCCTTACAGCTAGGTAAAGTCGAACGAGTGGGGCTTTCGAGTATGCGGTTTGGCAGATCGATTATCCCGCCAACCGATAAAGAATCAAATTTTTTAGTGGTTGAGGCGATCGAAGTTAAATTTAATATTTGGAGTTATGCGCTCCGTCGCCAAATTACTTTAGATGCGATCGCCGAACAGCCGCAGATATTCCTCAAGCAGGATGCTACAGGTTTATTGCAACTCCCTGAAATCAAGCCGCCAGAACGCCAAACTAGAGATGGCTTTATTGATTTGCGGACGATAGCTTTTAAAGATGCCCAGATCACAGTTCAAACTATTGCTAAAGGTGAGCTAGTCTCGCTCAGTCAAGTGCAGATCGATAGTAATTGGAAAATTACTGATCTCAACAATCAAAGCTTGCAAATGAACGGTAAAGGAAATGTCGCGTTACCTAACCTCGCCGCGATCGCCACGCCCCCAAATCCTGAGCAGTTAAAAAAGGCGATCGAGACCGCTAATGCGGACAAAAATGGTAACAGAGGTAATGTCGCTTTTACGATTGATTGGGATCTGAACAGAGGAGCGGGCAAGGTTAATATCCTGTCTCCTGATCTACAGGTTGTTGCCATCCAAGGATTTGCGGTTAACTTACCGTTAGAAATTCAGCAAGGTAAACTTGATGCTCGAGCAACAATCATCGTAAATGCCGAAAAGGCAGCTCCAAATGATTCTTTGCTAGCGGCGAATAGCATTGCAATCACCGCCAAACTTACTGAAGGCATGGTTAAATTTCCACAATTAACTAAACCAATCACCAATATTGCTGGGCTGCTCAATTTTGATGGCACAAATGCAATCTTAACTAATTTTTCAGCGCAATATGGGTTGCTTCAAAGCAATGTTGATGGCACTTATAATCCCCAGAAAGGCTTTAATCTCAACTTTGCTAGTGCAGCACTGGATTTAAGTAAAGGATTAGAGAGCTTTGGCATCAAAACACCTGTAGCGATCGCAGGTGAGGTAAAGCTAAATGGCAAGTTTACAGGCACAGCCCAAAGACCAGCCCTGACGTTAAATATAACTACGCCTAAAACAGTTAGCTTTGATCGAGTTGTCGTCGATCGCTTTTTAGCAACGATTGAACTTAAAGATCTAAAGACGCTACAAATCAAAAAAGTTCAAGCAGGATCTACAGGCGCAACCCTGACAGGCGAAGGGCAGATTAAATTGCCTCAAAAAGATAAACCTGCGGAGATTTTATTTAATTCTAGCGTTGTTGGCGTTGTCGAAGATTTTACCAATCTCTATGGCACGAAACTGCCGATCGCCATTGGACAAGTTACCAGCTCTTTGCAAATTACTGGTGCTTTAGATAATCCCCAAATTTTGGCGCGGATCGAGGCTCCCAATGCCACCTATCCTGCAAGGGGAGAGATTTTCTTAGCAGATAGTTTAGCCACAATTCGGAATACGAAGATCCGTTTTCCCATTGGTGAAATCGGTCTAGCTGGTACTTACAATATTGTCAGCGGTGCATGGAAATCGCAACTAAATAGTAATGGCATTCCATTGTCAGCTTTTTTGCTAAACCAAAAAGGAATTATCGAAGGATTGATTAATTTGCGAAGCGATCGCGGCGGTTTTACGCCAGCAGATATTACTGGTGATGGCAATGTGAGCTTACCGCAAGGGCTAGCTGAAGTTCCCGATGCGATCGCCGCGAATCTCATCTGGGACGGTAGAAATCTGCTAGTTCCCTCATTACAAGTTGGCAACTATTTAACCGCAAACGGCAAAGTTGATTTAACATTCCCGAATAATTCGCTTCAAGAATTACCTACAGGCATCGCAGGAATTAACCTCGATCTGATTTCTCGCAATGTGAATATCAATCGCTTAGCCACCCTCTCCAGTGCCATCCCTGCTCAAGCTTCAGGAATTCTCAACTTTCGCGGCAATCTCTCAGGCGCGATCGACAAGCTCAAAATCGCAGGAGCTTTACAATTAGATAATGTCGATCTAGCTTCCTTCGGTTCTAGCTTTGCTAAGCAAGGAATAGTGGCTCCATCACGCGGTTCCCTCGATTTTGACGGTAAGATTAATGGTGACTTAGCGGCTCCAAAACTAGTTGGTAATGTGCGTGTAGCTAGTCTGAAGGTCAATCAAATCGAACTTGATAATCTCACGTTTAATGGCGCTTTAAATGGAATTGGTAGCGTTATTCAAGCGACAGGCGATCTGCTACTGGCAGGGTTAAGAGTCGATAAATTAGCCTTCGATCCCCAGTTAGAAGGCAAGCTAAATTTTAATGGCAACCAAGGCTTAAATGTTGATTTGCGTGGAAAGCGCGATCGCATTACGGCGCGTCTAGATAATGCTTTTCGTCCCATTGATTTTAATGTGAATTTAGGTGAAGCGATCGCCACGGGTAAACGTCTGGAAAATAATCCTCGTCGTCTGCAAGTAGCGATCGCGAATATTCCCCTAGCTCTAGTAGCTTCTCTCTCTGGACAAAACGATGTCAGTGGCAAGCTTTCTAGTAATCTCATTGTTGACTTTACCAATAATCCCACTGCGACGGGTGATATTACGGTCGAGCGTCCAAGGTTTGGGCGAGTGATTGCGGAACGGGCGATCGCTAAAGTATTTTATGCCAACGGAATTTTGGATGTCAAAAATGGAAATATAAGCGTCCGTCAGGGAGAAGTTAATAATGAATACAAATTCAATCTGACCTACAATCCCGATGCCGATGAGCCGATCATAGGTGCTGTCGAAATCGCTCAAGGCAGAGTACAAGATGTGTTTGCAACTCTCCAATGGGCAAATATTATTGATATTACCCAAGGGATTACTTTTGATAAATATAAAGCATCAGAATTACAACCTTTATTCGCAATTAAATTACTAGGCGAACCTCTATACAAGCAGTTGCAATACCTTACCCAAATCGAACTTCGACAAGAACAACAAGACATCGCGGCTTCAGCGAGCAATTTCAATCTGCCACCGCTTACAAACTTTCGTGGTGATATTC
Organism: Pseudanabaenales cyanobacterium; assembly: GCA_038225745.1. GTDB lineage: Bacteria > Cyanobacteriota > Cyanobacteriia > Pseudanabaenales > Pseudanabaenaceae > Pseudanabaena. Next base: position 6,047 of record JBBRQX010000091.1, read on the forward strand.
AGGGCAAAGTCACATTTGGATATAATCAAAGCCGAGGTGTTCGAGTCGGATTTAATGTTGTCGGCAAAAAGTTTGAATATGGCAAGTTCGCCGTTGACGACATTGAAGTCGAGGGACGCTATGCTTATGGTGTTTTTAACATTGCCAAAGCCAATTTCCAGTCAGATAAGAGCTTTGGACGGATTACGAACGCAAGAGTTAGAGTGACTCCAACCGCAAATCCATTATTTAGATTTCGCGAACAAAGTGGAGAAATTGAGCTTAAAGACTTTCCGATTGAATCTTTGAGACCATTACCATTTTTTAGTGCGATCCCCTTTGATTTGACTGGAAAAGTGAATGGCAATCTTTCTATCTCTGGCACTACTTTGCTTGATTTAGGAGTTAAGGGGCAATTGAGCCTGACCGATGGTTCGGTCAATCGTCAAGCGATCGAGCTTGTGGCAGTAAAGTTCAAATATGACAAGTTAAATGTTAACTTCGACGCAAACATGAAAATCGCAGATAAAGATCTTGTGATGGCTTCAGGGAACATTGGTGTTTTTGGAATCTTTGACGTTAAGCTGGATGTTAAAGATCAAGGTATTGCTTTTATCAATATTTTTAATCAGCCTGTGCGTTGGGTCGATGGCAAAGGTGATATTAATATCAGGGCAAATGGAACTTTTAAAGATCCTAAAATCGAAGGTAAGATAGCGGTGGATAACGCTAGGGTAAAGATTGCAGGCTTACCAGGTGACTTTACCGAAGTTCAAGGCAATATAGACTTCAATCGCGATCGCTTGATTAGTAATATCACTAGCAACTTCAGTGAAGGTAAATTAGCCCTAAAAGGAATTCTCCCAATCAGTAATGTTAACCTTCTGTCAGCCGATAGCCCCGAATATCAACAAGCCCTGACGATCAACGCCGATAAGCTGAAGCTAAGCATTCGCGACATTAGTTCTGACAACTTCAATACTCGCGTGATTGTCAGGGGAGCATTATTAACGCCAATTCTTACGGGTGAAGTTCTGTTAGTTGATGGTCGATTTGTAATCGGTAATGAGTCTGACCCTAATACTGGAAGTCTCGCCAATGAAAGTAGCAATGTAGCTGATGTTGCCTTTGATCGTCTTGCCGTTAAATTACAAAATATGCAAGTGACGCGCTTCCCCATATTTAACTTCTTAGGTGAAGGAACCCTAATTGTGAATGGAACCTTCCTAAAGCCAGAGCCAGAAGGCAAAATTAAGATATCACGCGGACAGTTTAATGCGATTTCGACAAGGTTCCGACTCGATCGCGCTTACGAAAACTTTGTCGAATTTAAACCTGCCCAAGGCATTATTCCGACGCTCAATGTCCGCGTTACTGGAGCCGTCGCCGAGATTACCCGCGTACCCATCAATTCCAACCGACCTAACGATTTATTTAGCCCTAATGAAGTACCTGTCAGCAATCTGGGGGCGCAAAAGACACTGCGAGTCCAAGCCAGTATCACAGGTAGTGCGATCGCGCCAGATATTCGCCTCACCAGTAGTCCACCTCGCAGCCAAGCCGAGATCATCGCGCTCATCGGTGGTGGAGTTTTACAACAACAAGGCGGCTCTGATCCTGCGGCAGCGCTAGCAAGTTTTGCGGGTGGTACATTCTTAAACTTCTTGCAAGATGCGATCGGCGACACTCTCAATTTAGCAGAGTTTAATCTCAGCCCAGTCATCACGAGATCTTCAGGCAGTACCAGCACAGGAACTTTAGGGCTATCAGCAGAAGCGGCGATCGATATTAGTAATAACTTCTCAGTTTCACTGCAACGGATTATCAACGACTCCACGCAACCGACTAATTTCTCGATTCGCTATCGCCTCGATCCAAATATTCTTTTGCGCGGTAACTACGGCTCCGATGGTCAAACAGGTATTTCTATCGAATATGAAAATCGTTTTTAAAAAAGAAACCCAAGCCCAAAAAGCTGTGGCGATCGCTATGCGATCGCATAGCCTTTTGGACTCGATTTGGCTTAAGATCAAGCAATTAATTAGGTCTGAGGAATGCCACGATGCCAGTGACGATCGCCCAATTACAAAAATGGAAGCAGCAAAAAAAGCCGATCGCTGCTTTGACGGCTAGTGACTATGCGATCGCCAAATTAATTGACAAAGCAGGGATAGACATGATTTTGGTGGGCGATTCCCTCGCCATGGTGGCGCTCGGTCACAAAAACACGCTGCCTGTTACTCTTGATCACATGATTCACCATGCTCAAGCCGTGGGACGCGGTGTGGAAAATGCTTTACTAATTGTCGATATGCCATTTCTCAGCTATCAAATTAGTGCTGAAGATGCTATGCGATCGGCGGGACGAATTTTTAAAGAAACTGATGCAAAGGGGATCAAGCTTGAAGGCGGTTATCCCGATATGGTGGAGACAATTCGCAAGCTAGTACAGGCGGGAATGCCAGTGATGGGACATGTGGGGCTGACACCGCAATCGGTGCATCGAATCGGTTATCGCGTTCAAGGAAATACGCCTGATGCTGCCGCCGAA
>JBBRQX010000092.1:0-8568 GCA_038225745.1 Pseudanabaenales cyanobacterium
CACCATTACCTCTTTTCGGCATGATCGTTCTAATTGCAATTATAATCCCATCTTTTAGGGGATGTGTAGATGAGAGATATCAATACAGACATAAGTATTGTATGCAAGGTACTGGTGGACCTATTAATTCCATGATGAAATCTCTATTCATTTGTGCATGGGTTTAGTAAATATACTCAGGTTTGAATCTTGCAATTTTTGTGCACTATCTTTTACAGGATACTACATCTCATCTTTAAGTTTTTATACTTTAAGATAAAACGGTAACTTTTTTGATTCTCATATCTTTTAATCATGAAATTTAAAAATATAGTAACATTTACAACTTTTGCTTTCCTTTTGTTTGTAAATCCTAGTTTCTCTCAAAGTGGAAACAGTGTTTTAGATAGAAATAATCAGCTAAGACAGAGGGAAGTCCAGCGTAACATTAATGTATTAGATTATGAGTATAGGTATTCACAATCTGTTAGAGAAAGCGAACAAAGAGCTAGCTTTTCCTTCTGGGCATCTATAGCGGCATCTATAGCGGTAGTCACTGGTATTTGTGTACTAGGGTATAAAGAACTTAAGAAAGATCGCGACAATTAAGGTAATCGCCGACCTTGTAGCGTGCATTAACGAAATGTAACGCATCTTATTTTCTATTTTGCAACTAAATATTTTGTAGGATAAAGAGACAACTCAAAAAAATAAATGATATCAACCATAAAATTCCTGAATGATTTTCTTAATTTCTAATGATGTTACATTGTCCTTATCAGATTTCGAGTAAATCAAAACACATAGTAAGCGATCGCTGGTAGCCTTCTACTCTTGCCGCTTTTTTCTAAGATTTTAGCTAGATTCGCAACTCCAACGATCCCTATAGATGCACTACTGCCTCTGATAAAGTGGGCTTCATGTTCAACATCAGTGTAGGCTTGCTGTGAGAGATCAGCTTATCAGACTGTTTTTGGAAAGGAATTGTGAACCAAAAGGTCGAGCCTTTACCCTCTTCACTTTCCAAATAAATATTTCTTCCCATCAGATCGACTAATTGTTTGCAAATTGCCAATCCTAGTATTTGGTAATGTGATCTTCTTCTGCGGGAGAGGGGGTGAGAGCTTTAGTAACATTCGCCTTAAATTAATTCTTCGATTTGTCTGATCCCTAACATTATCTTTTCGTAAAGCAAGAATGCATCTTTAGATACTTGTCCTTGGCGGCTTTGAAATTCTAGTATATCTGCAAGTTTAGCAATTCCATTTATGCCCAAAGCAGCACTTGTGCCTTTGATAAAATGAGCTTCTCGCTCAATTTCAAGGCATTGCTGATTTGTAATTGCGATTTGAAGTGACTGAAGATGCTCAGGCAAAGAGCTGATGTATGCTTGTAGCAGCTCATGCTTAAAGTCAGAATCACCACCAGACACTTCTTCTAAGTATTGCCAATCAATTTCTGACTCACTGATACTTTTATATGTTTCTGTATTATTGTTTGACTTATTAGATGTTGCGGATTCATCTATTAAGTTTTGGGTTGTCTCCAAGCTAATTGTTTGAGCTAATATTTGACCCCAGTGAGACAACTTGGCTCCTAAGTCTTCTTATCGTATAGGTTTACTAAGATAGTCGTCCATACCCGCCGCCAAACAGCGATCGCGATCTTCTGTCATCGCATTTGCGGTAAGAGCAATGATAATTATTTTAGCTTTTCTATCTTTTGATTCTACTTCAAGTTCCCGAACTCTGCGACTAGCTTCATGGCCATCCAAAATCGGCATCTGGCAATCCATCAGGATAATATCATAGGGAACATGGGCAAGCATCTCTAGCACCTCCTTCCCATTACCTGCAACATCTGCGCTATAGCCTAAATTGGTAAGTTGATTGATGGCTACTTTTTGATTAACTAGACTATCTTCTGCTAGTAAAATCTTTAACTTAGATTGATCTAATTGAACATCTTGCTCTATTTTACCTGCGACTAGATTTTGACGCACTCCTGTAATCGAATCGAGAATACAGCTAAGGAGACGAAGTTTTCGGAATGGTTTACGCAAGTAGTAAGCAAAGCCAATCTCAATCATCCTTCGAGCCGCACCATTTTGATCGAGGGAGGTTAGCATGATTAGATGCGTATTTTTGAGGATTGATGAGTCCTTGATTTGTTTTCCTAAACTTTCTCCATCAAGATCTGGCATTTGCATATCCAGCACCGCTAATTGATAAGGATCGCCAATGTCATTTGCCTGATAGAGATAGGACATAGCATCAACAGAACGTTCGACCGTGACAACCCGCATTTCCCAAGCACTTAATTGATGTTCGAGAATACGGCAATTTGTGGAGCTATCATCTACTACAAGAACTCTCATTCCTTTTAGAGAATCAACTCCAAGATTATTGTCAGGGCAATTAGATTGCTTCTCAAATAAAAGCTCAAACCAAAAGGTTGAACCATGATTTTCTTTGCTTTCTAAATGAATCTGACCGCCCATCAACTCAACTATTTGCTTACAGATGGCAAGCCCTAAACCTGTACCGCCGTACTTACGTGTTGTCGAGGCATCAACTTGAGTGAAGGGTTGAAAGAGCTTTGACTGAGCCGCCATAGGAATTCCAATCCCCGTATCTATTACCGCAAATTTCAGAGAAGCCGAAATCGAGTCTTCTGATATTAGGCTAACTTCAATGGTGACTTCCCCTTGAGATGTAAACTTAATGGCATTATTAACTAGATTGAGTAAAACTTGACGGAGACGACCGACATCTCCTCGCAAACATTTGGGAACATCAGAATGGATAAATGTAATTAGCTCTAGCCCTTTAGTTTGGGCTACAGTAGCTAAAATTTCGGCAACTTCTTCAATGCTTATTTCCAAGTCAAACTCAAGATTCTCTAATAGCATTTCCCCTGCTTCTAATTTGGAGAAATCAAGGATTTCGTTAATTAGATTTAATAAATGATCGCCACTACTACGAATCGTCTGAGCGAAATCCTGTTGTTGATCATTTAAGCTGGTATCGAGTAGCAAGCCTGTCATCCCGATTACCGCATTCATGGGAGTACGAATTTCATGGCTCATCATCGCGAGGAATGAGCTTTTGGCGATCGCAGCTTGTTCAGCTTCAGCACGGGCAATTTCTAAAGACACGTTCTGATCTTGTAAGAGTTTGAGCTGCTCTTTCTCTTGCGTGAGCAATCGTGACTGGGCGATCGCAATCCCAATTTGATCGGCAAGCTGACTCAGTAAGCTGATCTCAAGGGATTCCCAATGTCTTGGCGCAGAGCATTGATGCGCGATCAACAGTCCCCACAGTTGCTCATTTTCGATAATGGGAACAACTAGATTGGCTTGTACTTGAAAACTTGCCAAAAGCTCTTTGTGGCATTCACTAAGACCAGATTCAGCGACATTATCGATCGCCAGCTTGCGACCCTCTCGATAGGCTTGCCACTGCCCCGATTGGAAACAGGTATCTTGAATATCTGCACCGAGTGAAGATATCCATTTAGGGTTAACAGATTCTACTTCTACAGTACCATTCCAATCAGGATAAAATCGGTAAATGATCACGCGATCGGTCTTCAGAAACTTACGAATTTCGCTAACGGCTGTATTCAGAATTTCGTTGAGATCTAAGGACTGACGAATGCGGAGTGCAATATCTGAAAGAAGTAGCGATCGCCAGTTTTGTTTATGGAGATCTCTTTCAACTTTACGCTTCTCCATAAATTGTCCGATCTGTGTCGCAATGGCAGCCACAACATTTGTCATTTCTAAACTAGTTTGCTGACGCTGACAACTAAATAGTGAGATTACCGCTAAAACTGACTTATTCTCACCGCTTATCGGAAAACTATAGGCATACTTTAAACCTACTTTCTTAACAAGTTCTGATTTATAAAAATTAGGATATTGGTCAATCTCTACCCACTGAGGAGATCCAGAAGCCCAAACTGAACCAATCAACCCAGAGCCATACTCTATCGACATCAGTTTATGGTTTTGGATTAGCTCCGTCGCTTCGATATTGGATTTGGCATAACTCGCCATGACCTGTAAGGTTTGAGGATAGCTATTAGTCATCCATAGCTCGCCAACATCCCAAGATAATTGTTCGCATAGCGTTTCTAAAATCCGCGCTGCGGCCTTATTAAAACTTGATGATTCGGCAAGAACTCGTGCGATTTGATTCTGGGCAGTGATTAACTTTTCGGTGTATCGACGACGGAGGCGATCGCGTTCGGACTCCTTTTGAGAAGTAATATCTTTGGCAACGCCCAAAAATCCTGTAATCTCTTTTTTATCATTGCGAATGGCTGTAATCGATAGCAACACAGGAATGCGATCGCCATTCTTCCGAATATAAGTCCACTCTTCCTCAAACGCTTCCCCTAACGTAGCCTTAGCAAAAAGCACCTCAAAGCTAGGTGCGATAGTTTGATGTAATTCTGCTGATAATTGATGCGATCGCTCGATAATTTCATTGATATCGTGGAAAGTTTCGAGGCTTTTACCAATTATTTCCGAGGCCTTATATCCCAGTATCGATTCTGCCCCCAAATTGAAAGATTGAACAACGCCTTGTAAGTCAGTGGAAATAACCGCAAAATTAACACTATCTAAAATCGCTTGTTGAACCATCGACACTTTCGATAACTGCTGTTCTGAAGCTATACGAATTGCATTGTTTCGCCGTAACTCTAACTGGCTGATGACTAGACGACTTAGAGATTCTAGTTGTTTAATCTGTAAAGGGGTCAGTTCTCGTGGCTGGCGATCAATTACACATAGAGTGCCCAGAGTAAAACTATCTGGAGTATTTAAAGGCATACCAGCATAAAAACGAATATTTGGATCGTTAACCACCAATGGGTTATCGGCAAATCGCTGATCTTTAGTAGCATCAGGAACATTCAAGAACGCATTTTCGGCAACTGCATGACCGCAAAAGGAAATATCTCGCGATGTCTCGGTTGCATCAATCCCGATATTAGACTTAAACCATTGCCGATCGCGATCAATTAACGATATCAAGGCGACTGGAGTACCACAGATATCTGCGGCTAGTTGGGTTAGGTCATCATATTCTTGCTCTGGGAATGTATCGAGAATGTTATAACGCTCAAGAGCAGCTTGGCGATCGCTCTCGTTTAATGGAATTTGAGGCTTCTGCATAAAATCAAACCAAATTTGATAAGGCGATTTCTTGGAAAGATTTTACCGTGGTTGTGCCCCGCTTCGCGCGGCACAACCACATTCTGGTTTTAATAAATCGGGTACTTTTATTATTAGAGATCACCTAATGTCTGAAACTCTATTTCTTCCATTATCTTATGCCCATTCCTTGAATGTTTATCGGAAAATTATACAAACACAAAAAGCTGAGGCGGCGCAACGCACCGCCTCAGCTTTCTAGATTTTGATTAGCTCAAGTCCGAAATTCGGCAATAATTTTATTAAGAATATCTTGAGCGCCCTTGTCCTTGAGTTGATGCGCTAGCTCGATCCCGATCGCTTCAGGCTTAGTCAAATCACCAGTCACTTCACCTTTAATCATCGTTTGACCGTCAAGGCTGGCGACAATTCCTTTTAATGTCAGCTTATCAACATCAATAGCGCTATTCACGCCAATGGGAACTTGACAACCGCCTTCGAGTTCACGCAAAAATGAGCGCTCAGCAAGACAACGTTGAGTGGTGGGATAGTGAATGATTGGCGCAAATAAAGCCAAAATATCCGCATCTTCAGCACGACATTCGATGCCTAAAGCCCCCTGTCCGACTGCATGAAGTGAAATCTCCGCATCAATCACCTCATGGACGCGATCGCCCATACCTAGACGACGCAAACCTGCGGCAGCAAGAATCAGCGCATCATATTCGCCAGCATCTAGCTTTTGCAGACGGGTATTCAGGTTGCCACGCACATCTTTAAAGGTCAAGTGAGGGTAGTAATGACGCAATTGGGCGAGGCGACGCAATGAAGATGTCCCAACCACCGTGCCTGATGGCAAAGTGGCAAGGGTTTTGTCCTTTAGTTTTTCATGGACAACTAGCGCATCGGCAGGATCTTCGCGCTCAGTGATCGCACCAAGGATCAGCCCTTCGGGTAAATGAGTCGGTAAATCTTTGAGACTATGAACAGCGAGGTCTGACTCTCTGGTCAGCATTGAGACTTCTAGCTCTTTAGTAAATAAGCCCTTATCACCAATTTTGGCAAGAGCCACATCAAGAATTTTATCGCCCTTTGTACTCATGGTGACGACATCAAACTGGCGATCGGGGTGTGCTTTGCTTAGTTCCGCCTGTATCCAATGCGTTTGTACCAGTGCTAGCTGACTTTTGCGAGAACTAATGCGAACTGTTGATGATGCAACCATAGGACAAAGAGTGAATAATTTGAAAAAAGTTTTGTAAGGTGGGATGGGTGAGGTGAGATTTTTAATATGTAATTTTAATATTTAAAAAGATTATAAAAGCACCGTCCTCTATTCAAACAGGTTTTGCTGCTATTTCTATGCGATCGCCTATTTATAAAATGTAAAGAATTCTTACAGCTTACAGCCCAAAAGAGAATGGCAGCGCTTTGCGCCGCCATTCTCTTTTGGCTTTTAACTGACTTTAAGTGTAAAAGCAGTATAAATCGTCCAACTATCCATCAGCAGTAATAACAGCGTAAACACAAGCAAAATTAAATACATCCAAGGCTGAGCCAGAGGTCGTACATCTTGCGTATCAATGCCTGTCCGTTCTTCGATTTGCTTCACTAATCGCGTAAAGCCAACTACACGCATCGGTAATAAATACGCCCGATCTGAATTTTTGCTAACAAAATAATAAACAATACCACCTTGTCCAGTTACCCTCGGTTTGAGAGCTTTAATGTCTTGCCAAGCCAATGACCATCCCGCCCGAAAAAAGCTCGGAAACCATCGGGGATAGGTAAGCCTGATCCCTTCATCATTGAGAATTACGCGATCGCTTAACGCCCCATACAAAAATATAAAGCCGATCGCTAAGCCCACAGTCAGCCATGAGGCAGGAACTGCTGCATGAGTAAAATTGCTCAAAAACGGCAAAGGCGCAGTGAGAGCAACATACAACAACAGCAATGTAATCCGAATTAGTGGTGAGATTTTAAAAGTATCGGTCATATTTTAGTCTGCAAAATATTCAAAAAGATACGAAGCAACTCTTTGAATATTTTCTGGTATTTTCCGAGTTTTGTGTTTTAGGCGATCGCAATTAACTTAACATTGTTTTTTAGGGGTAATCTGAATAAGTGATTAATAATCAAAAACACTTACATACAATACGGATGGTGTAAAACGTGGGTTGGCGTGTACGTGGCGTTCGTGGTGCAACAACAGTTGATGCAAATACATACGCAGCTCTAGAAAGGGCTGTGATAGAGCTTATGGAAGCGATCGAAGCTCAAAATGATATCGATCCGCGTGAAATAGTCAGTGCCACTTTTTCGGTGACAACCGATATTGATGTGGTTTTTCCCGCCAAAATCGCGCGATCGCGATCGCAATGGGAAAATGTGCCGCTTTTAGATGTACAGCAAATGTATGTCAAAGGCAGTTTAGAGCGTTGTATTAGAGTACTAATTCATGTAAATACACCACTTGAGCAGCATCAAATTAAGCATGTTTACTTAAACGGTGCGCGAAATTTACGTCCCGATCTGGTTTGCGCTCAGGTTTAAAATTAGTACGAATGGGTAAGCAAAACGATGACAGCGACTTTCGCCATATCTAAACATTGCAACAGCCTTGCTGAAGTTAGGACTAGATTTTCAGTGACACTTGCCAGTGATGAGAGTTTTTTTACGGAATGGCATGAAGATTTGCCAGATTTGACTGAAACTGAAAAAGAAAGATGCGATCGCATTAAACATCAGTATCTTTATCATCGAGACAACGGAAATATTGCTGAAGGGTTAATTAATCAAATTGCGATCGCGCCATTGCTAGAGATGGCAAAATTTTATGACCCACCTTTTGATATCCGAGCTGAGTATCCTGTTGAAATTGAACGTATCGAATTTGATGAAAATAGTGAAACATTAGAAACCATTTATAGAGGCAGAATTGATACGCTGGTCATTCACAAAAAACTCTGGGTACTGGTAATTGAATCTAAGGGGACATCTTTTAACATTGAGGAGGGTATGGCGCAAGCATTAACCTATATGCTCGCTAGTCCCAACCAATCGCAACCGACCTACGGACTAATTAGCAATGGTGGCTTTTCGATTTTTGTGAAAGTCTTAAAAAGTGAAATATTTCAGTATCAGTTTTCCAATGATTTTTCTTTATATAACAGAAGATTTAACGAATTGTATGATGTACTGCGTGTCCTGAAAAAACTTGCTCAGCAGTTTCAGAGATCGGAACCTCGCACCACTGGATTATTGTTAGGAAAACTAAATGACAGATTCTTAGATCCACTCTCAGAAGAGGGGATTCACCAGTGGGAATGAGGCATCGTAGGAGAAGAAAAACAAACTGGAAATGTACAAGAGATTTTTTTGTAATCTTTGCTTTTAAAGAAAAAGCGGGTTGCATACTGAAC
>JBBRQX010000093.1:0-8514 GCA_038225745.1 Pseudanabaenales cyanobacterium
GAGGCAATGTAGGCAAAGGCATCTAGTTCACTATTAATGCTTTCTAGTTCTAAGTTCATATTGGTAAGCTCACCTGCTCGACGAAATACAATATCAATGATCGCTCGCCGCAATTTGGTTGCTCCCTCTACTTCATCGCTCACCCACGGATTAGACTTACCTTGGACAATCTCTTGCCAAGCCTCAAAGGATGTACGTGGAAAGAGCGTCAAACTCCCATCTTCTTCTACTTGCGTGAGGTAGTCAGGATTGCCTCCCCAAGTCACGGTCTGTAATAATTCAGGACGGAACCAAAGTATATATTGATTCTGAGCTTTGGAGATTGCTATCGCCAGTAGTCCACTGGCGACATTTTTATACGCTTCGGCAAGAAGATAGAGATTAGGCAAAGCATCGGTGACAAAAATATTTTGCTCAAAGCGATCATTGAGCCAACTGAGCAGAGGTTTCAAGGCAACTTCAGTCGGGGTTTCACCAATTAAAACAATGTTATCACCATCAAAAACAGCCACACCTGAAGCACCTGTCAAATTTAATAGAGCCTCTTTGTCTACGGTAATTTCTGTAACAAAGTCAGTTGCTGTGGTCAGACGTTCCACAAATTGACCTTGAATTGTCGTTAAATATAGTTTGTAATCAAGATTTGCGCTATCTTCTTTAGTCGCCAGCTCTGTAGACATTAACTGCCCCAAAAACTCACAGACAGTGCGGATTTCGTAAGAGACTAATTTAGGAGTGTGGTGGTGACAGGCAATCAATCCCCAAAGCTGTTGTTGCTGAATTAGGGAAATTGACATTGATGCAGTAACCCCCATATTTTTAAGATATTGGATATGTACAGGCGACACCGCCCGCAAGCTGCAATAGCTCATGTCGAGGAGTGGATGGGGATTTTTATAGTTGGAAACTAATCTAATTGGTTCGCTATTTACATGCGAAATCAGTCGCAGCCAATTAAGTTTATAGAGATGCTTTGCTTGTTTGGGAATATCGGCAGATGGAAAATGCATTCCCAGAAAGGTATCTAAGTCTAAGTCATTATTTTTAGATTCTGCAATCACATTTCCATGACCATCCTCATTAAAGCGATAGATCATCACCCGATCAAATCCTGTAATCACGCGCATTTCATTCACCACTAGGTCACATAGAGCAGCTAAATTCTCGGCTGTCTGCATTTTTGCGAGAGTGGCTTTGATCTGACGATAAAATTGAAAGAAATCTTCACCAGTCTCTGCTGTCAAAATTTCCAATTCCAATACAATCTCTCCACTAGGAGCGCGATGAATAATGCCGTTGAAGTTGCGAGGCGCTTCATGGGCAGTGGCAATCGTAAGATTTAGTGGATTAATATTTTCAAAATTGTGCTCAAGGCAACCGCGAATGATCTGCGTAAGGTCGCCGCGATCGCTACTAATAAAATCTACCAAAGGGCGATCAAGCAAATCAGCAACCGCAATCCCTAAAATGTCAGGAGCGTTTTCGCTAATCTGAACAATTCGTAGATCAGGTTCAGCTAGTACCAGCAGTACACCTTGCGGCTGGATACAGTTAGGAGCATGTATAGGTTCGCGATCGCAGTTGGTGAGATTAACTGGATCGAGCCTATCAAGTTGGGTAGTTGCAGTTTGCATATCTCAGTATAATCATGAAGTCAAGCTCAAAAGCTTAAAAATTCCTATTTTCTTAATGTTGGGTTAAATCTTTTTTTAGCGCAAGGATTAAGGCAATTTTTGATAATAAAAATACGCAAAATAGGCGATCAACCAGAAGATACTCCCTCCCCATTATAAAAATAGACATTAAAACCCAAGAATTAGCGTTGCGGCGCGGAGCGCCGCAACGCTAATTTTTCACTGAGAAGGGAGTATGTATTAGTAGGGGCGAAGCATTCCCACCGATACTTATAAATTCTAAGATATCTCTGTTTGGGAATGCTTCGCCCAAACCTCACAACGCAGCGACAATTTATTGTTTGAGGCAAAGAGGGTTTAGCATTTGCGGAGTGAGATTTTAGTGATGGGTTGAGATATGGTGGCGCAAATGCTAAACCCCTACCAGTGGGATATTCTTTTTTGGAAATCTTTTAAACTTGTAGATTTAAGTATTTATACTCAAAAGCAAATAACTTACCTCAAGAAAGCATAACGAATTTCCATCTTTTCCGATAAGATCTAACATAGGATAAATTATTAGATATTTATACGGAGATTATTTATTCATGCTCACTTTAAAAATAGTGGTTTACATCACTGTCATATTTTTCATTAGCTTGTTCGTATTTGGATTCCTTAATAGCGATCCTTCTCGTAACCCCGGCAACAGGGATCTCGAATAGTGATCAACACCGCCAAAGCTAGCTCTGCCAACACTCAGCCTTCAAATCGTGTCAAAACTAATGATTGGCGATTGATCCTGAGTCTATTGCCTTACGCAAAGCAAAACTCTAAACAGTTTGTCATATCGTTGATTTTACTTGTGCCTCTCTCGATTTCGAGTGCTGTTCAGCCAATTTTGGTGCAGCAAGCGATCGATGGGCCAATTAAAAATCAGGATTTGCTGGGACTGCGATGGATTTGCTTAGTCATTTTATTGACGATCGCCGTCCGTCTTACATTTCAGGCTTGGCAGGGCTACTTGGTGCAAGAGGTCGGACAAAAAATCACCGCCGATATTCGCGCTGATTTATTCCGTCATGTCACATCTTTATCAACCAGTTTTTTTGATCGCACACCTGTTGGCAGTCTAATTACCCGCCTAACTAGCGATGTCGAAGCATTAGGCGATGTATTTGCCACTGGTGCTGTGGGCGTATTGAGCGATTTTGCCTCAATTGGCACGATCGCTATATTTATGTTTCTATTGCGTTGGGACTTAGCATTGCTGCTTCTCACGATGGTTATCCCAGTTACCGCCTTAATTGTTTATTTTCAGCATGAATATCGCAAAGCAAATTTTAAGGCACGCGATCGCCTATCCGAACTTAATTCGATCTTGCAAGAAAATATTATTGGCGCAAATATCGTCCAGTTATTTCGCCGCGAGAAATTTAACTCCGCTCAACACCTCAAAGTCAATAAGCTGTACGTGGACGAGGTAAATCGCACGGTTTTTCATGATTCGGCAGTATCAGCAACTCTGGAATGGATCGCTCTAGTGGCGATCGCGGCTGTACTTTGGCTAGGCGGTGGACAAATTGTCCAAAAAAATCTTACCTTTGGCGAACTTTCCGCGTTTGTGTTGTTTTCGCAACGACTTTTCGATCCGATCCGTCAACTAGCTGAAAAATTCACCACGATTCAAGCAGGATTCACAGCAGTTGAACGCATCAACGCGATTTTGCAAGAACCAATCGACATCCGTGATCCTGAATACCCCAAATCCTTACCCCTTGAAGGAACTGGCGAAATTCGTTTTGACCATGTGTGGTTTGGCTACAAGCCCGATGAGTATGTCCTCAAAGATGTGACATTTACGCTCAAGGCGGGTGAAAAAATTGCCCTTGTTGGCCCCACGGGTGCAGGTAAAAGCTCAATTATTCGCCTATTGTCACGACTTTATGAGCCAAGCAAAGGCAGAATTTTAATCGATGGTATAGACATTCGTGAAATTACCCAAGCGGAATTACGGCGCTGTGTCGGGGTGATTTTACAGGATGCATTTTTATTTTCTGGAGATATTAAAGAAAATATCACTCTCGGTGAAGACTATGCGATCGAGCAAGTGGTCGAAGCCGCCGAGTTAATGAATGTCGATCGCTTTATCCAAGAACTACCCCAAGCCTATGACACGCAAGTACGTGAGCGTGGTACAAATCTCTCTGGTGGACAAAAGCAATTGCTCGCCTTTGCCAGAGCCGCCATCCGCGATCCACGTATTCTGATTTTGGATGAAGCCACCGCTAGCCTTGATGTCAATACTGAATTTTTGATTCAACAAGCCCTAGATCGACTTTTAATTGATCGCACCACGATCATCATCGCCCACCGTCTTTCGACAATTCGCAATGTCGATCGCATTCTCGTACTCAAGCAAGGCGAAGTGATCGAGTCTGGCAATCATGAGCAACTAATCGCCAAGCAGGGCTTATACGCTAGTCTTTATGAACTAGAAATGATGGCAACGCATTAATAAAAACCCAAAAAAAGCTGTGGCGCAAGCGCAGCTTTTTTTGGGTTTGGGTTTTATTATGATTACCTACTTATGCAAAAATCGATGAATCCTAAAACTGAGCAGAAGCGATCGCTTTCTCCATTTCTTTCTAATCTTTCGGCGCGTCCATTTATTTTAGTTGGACTGTTAATCGCTTTTTTGACGATCGCTAATCTGGCGATCGCGTTCACACAGCCCAAAGATCGAATAAATGGCGAACTCTGGATTATTAATCGTGTGATCAGTGGTCAGACAGTCGAGGCTTCGATTGCCAATAAGGACAACACGACTATCCAACGAGTGCGACTGATAGGACTTAGTGCGCCACTCAAAGAGCAATCACCTTGGGGCGATCGCGCCCGTCAGCGTCTATCTGATTTGATCAAAGAGCAGAAGGTGATTCTAGAATTTGATGTGAAGCAGAAGGATAACTCTGATCGCCTACTTGCTTATATTTGGAAAGATAATCTATTAGTTAATCAATATTTGGTATCCGAGGGTTTGGCGATCGCTGATTCCTTTGCACCCAATACAAAATATGATGCAAGGATTAGCCGCGCTCAATCAAAGGCGCGATTGCAAGAGCTAGGGCTTTGGGACACCCAAAATCCATTGCGCCTCAGTCCCAGAGACTTTCGCCGCCAGTTAGGAAATTAGCATTAAAATTTTGGGTTATTGGCGGCTGTTAAGCATACGGTAATATGAAGATACCTAAAAGCGAGATTTAAAGTCATGAGATCGCCGATTTCTATTTTCTCAGTTGCGGAATATTTAGAAGCAGAAAGTAAGAGCGAAGTTCGCCATGAATATCTAGATGGTCAAGTTTTTGCGATGGCTGGTGGAAGTAAAGCGCACAATATTATTACTTTAAATATTGCGAGTCGTTTGCGATCGCAGTTGCGGGAAAAGTCTTGCGATGTGTTTATGTCAGATATGAAGGTAAAGCTAAAGTCTGCTTATCAAAATAAGGTAGTGTTTTATTATCCTGATGTGGTCGTTACTTGCAGTCCTGAAGATCGGGACAAATATTTGGTGAATTATCCCTGTGTGATTTTTGAGGTGTTGTCACCAAGTACAGAAGTGAGCGATCGGCGTGAAAAGTTAGTTAATTATCAAACGATTGGTAGTTTGCAAGAGTATATTTTGGTTTCACAAGATAAGATTAAAGTGGAAGTTTATCGTCAAGATTTGCAAGGCAATTGGACAAAGGAAATCTTGGGAAGTGACGACATATTAGTTTTAAATTCAGTTAATTTATCGCTAACAATGACAGATATTTATGAAGATATTTTTAGGATAAGGTAGGTTTCAAATATGAAAGTCCATATATTTGCTAATTAGGATTTAGGCGATCGCTTTGTTTTTGGAGACTTTGGAGCTTTAGACTCTTTAGTAGAGAGCTTTTGTAGCTTTTGGATTTGTTTTAGCGCTAATCCAGTAAATTGAGCAACTAAATCTGGCGCAACATTAGAACGCAACATATTTAAAGCGATCTGATTAGTCGCCTCAGCCTTGCCTTTAGCTTTGCCTTCAGCCATACCTTCGCTCAAGATATCTTGATAAATCACTGATTCTTTCATGATGTCACTCCTTAGTAATCTTTGGATGATTTCCCTGTCCAAGGCTATACCAGATATTATAGCGGTCGAGGCGGCTACACTACTTTGTAATTGCTTATCAGTAATATTTTCAATTTGCTTGGCAACTTGTCTTAAGGTTTCAGCGCGATCGCTAGTTTTCGACAAGGTCGCAAAAGGTAATAGTCCCTGATATTGCTGAAATATTTCCGTTGGTTGTTCCCATAAACGAATGACATTAAAGGTATGATTTAGCTCTCTCAGGGTAAAAGTGGTTTCATAAACTAGGTTCGATTGGCTGGGAAAAAGATAAATAACGACTTGATGGACTTGTCTGTTAGGGAATTTACGGTGCAACCGCAGTCGATAATCTGCCATGCGGAAAGGGATATTTTTATTTGGCTCAGTTTGAAACTCTAGGTGCAGAATGATTTCTGTTGATTCTAGAAATATTACTGAGTCAGCGCGGATTGGCTCTACTGAAAGTTCGGATGGTTCGATTTTAGTTAGAGCGATCGCTTCTCCTAAGAGCCAACTCGCAAAATCTGCCGAGAAGTTCTCTGCCAAAAATTTACAGATGTTGTCAATCATTACGGAATTTTATCACCTTAGGGCAATGTATCATTTAGGGACGACGCTGTATTGATGTGAACAATTAATTTGCGATCGCAAGTTAATTGTTTGCATATAGCTTTAATTTTATTCTGAGATATAAATGAATTCTGTCGGCTTAATCGTAATTTTGGGCGCAACCGCGACGGGTAAGACGAGTTTCGCGATCGCCCTTGCCAAACACTTAAATGCTCCAATTTTAAGTGCAGACTCGCGCCAAGTTTATTGTGGTTTTGATATTGGGACTGCTAAGCCGACAATTGCAGAACGTGATGATGTTCCGCATTATTTGATCGATATTATTGAGCCTGAGCAAGTTTTGACATTGGCAGATTATCAAGATCGAACCCAAACTTTAATTGCTAAATTTCATGCAGAGGGAATCACACCGATTTTAGTTGGTGGTTCAGGTTTATACATTAAGGCGATTACCGCAGGATTAAAAATTCCTCGCGTGCCGCCGCAACCTGAACTGCGATCGCAACTTGAAGAGTTAGGACAAAATTACTGCTATCAAGTTTTACAGCAAGTCGATCCAATTGGTGCGACCAAAATTCATGCCAACGATCAAATTAGAACCTTGCGATCGCTAGAGGTTTTTTATGTGACAGGGCAGCCGCTTTCAGCCCAGCAATATGAGCAACCACCGAGTTACCCAATTGTGCAGATTGGCTTGGAATGTGAGGATCTGGACGCTTATCGTCAGTCAGTTAGCGATCGCACTGAACAGATGTTAGCCAATGGCTGGCTTGATGAAATTCGTGATTTGCAAAAGCGTTATGGTGCAGATTTACCACTTTTAAAAACTCTGGGCTATGGCGAGATGGGTGATTACTTATCCCATAAAATCGATTTGGAAACTGCCAAATCACTTACTGTAATTCACACTTGTCAGTTTGCAAAGCGACAACGAACATGGTTTCGCGGTTCGGGTAATGGGAATCTGCCAATCCATTGGTTGCCGACTGGAAGTAAGTGTGAAGAGGCGATCAAGGTTATTAAATAGAAGCAGAAAAAGTGGTTTCTTGATGGCAAGGCTAATTATTGGTAGTAGCGATCGCTCTTCTAGCTTCATATTTTCTTTAAATTGCTACAGTATCGCACGTAGAGCATAATGCAAGTTTGTGTTTAGATATAAGCTTCTTATAATCTTTTAGCGATCGCTATATCAATACGAATTATGTCGTAATCAAACACTCATACATCAAATCAAACAGTAGTTGCTCAGAATAAGTAGGTAAGCAAAAGAAACCTCAAAACCCAAAAAGCTGTAGCGCACGCGCAGCGAGCGCTACAGCTTTTTGGATTTGATTATGCTTACCTACTAATTAAAGCAACCAAAAATAATTATTTTTTATGTCTAAAGCCAAGATGACTGACAAAGAAATTACAGCAGAGATCTCGCAACTATCTGATTGGAAAGTAGTTGAAGCGAAATTGCATAGAGAATTCAAGTTCTCAAATTTTGTCGAAGCTTTCGCCTTCATGACCAAAGTGGCGATCGTTGCTGAGAAAATGGATCACCATCCTGAGCTTTTTAACGTCTACAGTCGTGTGGTCATCGATCTAACTACCCATGACGCGGGTGGAATCAGCGCTCTCGATATAGAGTTAGCTAAAAAGATTAATAAACTTTAGTTGTTTTGTACTTCTTGCTCTGATTCCGTCAAAAAGGCAATGAGCAAGTTGTCTTCCATAAAAAGCGAGCAGTCTACAAATTAATATCTATAAATAAGATAATGAAAAATAATACTCAACATAAATTCGAGTTGAATGGAACTATCGTGGGTAAGATGCGTAGAGGCTCTGAATTCCCTCAGTCTCCAGACCATCCTGATCCGATTGGAGAGCTAACCACAGATATGTCTTTTGAAGGCATCGTGATAGAAAATGCGGGAAAAGTAGTTTTTAGAATTACTGAGGTGAACGATCGCGGAAATAATCAAATTGACGAACTTCGAGAGCGAGGTACACAAGCCATTACCGTTGGTCAAATTTTTTCGGTTGATGAATTGACTGGCTGGGATATTACAGCCTGTTGAGAGTTTTAGTGATGTAGAGAAGTTTTTTTAATTGTCGCAAAGCCAAACTTTAAAAAAAATATCTGGATTTTATAAAAGCGCAAAGCGCTGTACATACAAAACATTTATTTTTTTTTGAGCGTTAACCCCCC
>JBBRQX010000094.1:0-8456 GCA_038225745.1 Pseudanabaenales cyanobacterium
CAAAACCCAATAATTAGGGTTGCGGCGCGAAGCGCCGCAACCCTAATTATTGATAGCTTGATGCCGACGCACCCCAAAAGATATAATGGGCGCTTAAGACTTGTTTACACAATCACAGACATAATTAAAGATTTATATGGCAGAGGTTACTTTTTTTAACGCCCTCAGAGCAGCGATCGATGAGGAAATGGAGCGCGATCCAGCCGTTTATGTTTTGGGCGAAGACGTGGGGCATTATGGCGGCTCCTACAAAGTAACCAAAGACCTTTACAAGAAATATGGTGACTTGCGGTTGCTAGATACCCCGATCGCCGAAAATAGCTTCACAGGCATGGCGATCGGTTCAGCAATGACAGGTTTGCGCCCGATCATCGAAGGCATGAATATGGGCTTCTTGCTGCTCGCCTTTAACCAAATCTCCAACAACGCAGGGATGTTGCGCTATACATCGGGCGGCAACTTCAAAATTCCCCTCGTTATCCGTGGGCCTGGTGGCGTAGGACGCAACCTCGGCGCAGAACACTCCCAACGCCTAGAAACCTATTTCCAAGCTGTCCCTGGAATTAAAATCGTATCTTGTTCCACACCATACAATGCCAAAGGTTTGCTTAAGTCAGCAATCCGTAACGATAATCCCATTCTCTTTTTTGAGCATGTTTTGCTTTATAACCTCAAAGAAGATATTCCTGATGAAGAATATTTATTGCCTCTCGATAAAGCTGAAATCGTGCGTGAAGGTAATGATGTCACGATCTTGACCTATTCGAGGATGCGTTATCACGTTCTTAAGGCTGTCGAGACTTTAGTGGATAGGGGCTATGATCCTGAAGTGATTGATTTGATTTCGCTCAAGCCTCTAGACATGGAAACGATTGTCACTTCGTTGCGGAAGACTCACCGCATTGTGATTGTTGAAGAAGGAATGCGCTGTGCCAGTATCGGTTCTGAGATCATTGCTTCGATCAATGATCACTATTTCGATGAGCTTGATGCACCGATTATCCGTTTGGCGGCGTTGGATGTACCAACTCCTTACAATGGCGTTTTGGAAAATCTGACGATTCCTCAACCTGATGATGTGATTGCCGCAGTCGAGAAATTGCTAGCTTAGAAAGCTACGCACAAAAAAGAAGGGTCAGTGTATACACAAGTCCTACCTGCCTACGTTTTATGATTTAGATCCCCCTCAATCCCCCTTAAAAAGGGGGAAGAATATCTTCTCCCCCCCTTTTTAAGGGGGGCTGGGGGGGATCTCTAGAATCTAGCAACATCGCTGATAACTTGTGTATACACGCTCGCAAAAAAAGAAGGGTCACTTTGTGACCCTTCTTTTTTTGCGAGCGTTACTATTAACCTGTCAGCAATGAGCCGACACCTTGAAAAAATACCCATGACAAAAAGAAATTGCTAATAAATATCGCTAGCAATGCTGTAACCACCGCAGTAGTGGTGGACTCGCCCACACCCTTTGCGCCGCCAGTCGTGGTTAAGCCCCATGTCGTCCCGATCGCCGCAATTAAAATCCCAAAGATGCTGGATTTAATTAGAGCCGCGATTAAATCCCAAGGTTTCAGTAAGCTCTGCACAGAATTGAGAAACATGTCATAGGGAATTGCATAAATGGCTTGACATAGAAATAAACCACCTGCCATACCAGTTAAGAAGCCTAAAATTGTCAAGATCGGCAACATGAACACACAGGCGATCGCGCGAGGAGTTGCCAGATAATCAATGGGACTTGTCCGCAGCATATAGAGTGCGTCGATTTGTTCAGTTACTTGCATCGTGCCAATCTCAGCCGCAAAAGCTGACCCCACACGCCCCGCAATGATCACTGCTGTCAATACAGGAATTAATTCACGGGCTAAGGCGATCGCCAAAATTCCACCGATCGCCTGTTGTGCGCCAAAGTTAATAAATTCTCGCGCCACTTGGATCGTAAATACTGCGCCAACAAAGGAAGCTGTAATCAAAGTAATCAGTAGTGACTCAGTGCCAACGATGGACATTTGCTCAATCGTATTGCGCCAATGGAAGCGGCGATAAATCAAAATATGGGTGATGATTTGTCCGATTAGTAAAAAACTTTGCCCAAGCTTAATTAACCATTTGCCAAAATTTCCCATCTTTTAAAATCCCTATGTTGGTTTTATCGTAGCCTCCATCGGAATTATCAGCAAATAAAAGAATGAGGTGTGGCGCAGAGCGCCACACCTCATTCTTTTATTTGATAAAAAGATGCAACGTCCAGTTGCAAGGCTGTTGCAAGTCACCAAATCGCCCTCTTGCCCAGTACCACAGAGCGAGACGAGTCCGAAAAAATCCAATTACTAAAAAATGACCTTCGGGAGTAGTCATACCATATTTAAGCCCGTTGATAGGTCTAAGATTCCAAGGGGTGTCAGAACCTTTGACCAGTAATTGAGAGCGATCGGCAATATCTTGATATTGCAGAGGTAGAGCAAATATGGCGTAAACATTATGCTCACCGCGCCAAGGTTCAGCGACTATTTTAAGCGGATGAAATTGCAAATTATGGGGATTATTGAGTTTTTCTGACATTGTTGGGCATAGAGAAGGATAGACATCCGATAGATTCTTTTGCCTAGGCAAAAGAATCGTGGTGAGCATAAAAATACTGCCTGATATTAAAGCTATGACAATGATGATTAGGAGTTTATTTTGAGCAAACCAGTTTTTCATTGACAAGATTCGAGACGAGTTAATAATAGGGCGATCGCATCGACATATTGCTGCAAGGCTCTTGCTGGAAGATTACTGTTATTAATGATGATACTGAAAATAACTTCGCGATAATTTTGAGGATCGGTATAGCCTGATAGGGCGATCGCACCTGTTAATGTTCCAGTCTTCGCTTGCAGTGAATCTTCAGCAAAAGTAGATTTGAATCGCTTTCTCAACGTACCATCAACACCAGCGATCGCTAAAGACTGCCGAAAATCGCGATCGCTAGCCACACTTTGCAAAAGTTGAACGATCGCTCTAGGTGTAGTCAAATTGCGGCGCGATAGTCCAGAGGCATCGGCTAGTAATACATGACTAGGTGAGATCTTGACAGATTCTAAATACTTGTTGATCGTAACCATGCCGCCAAGAACACTATTGTCAGGAAAATTTTCATGAAGGCGATCGCCTAAAGCTCTGAGTAATAATTCGGCATAAAGATTATTGCTGTCTTTGTTGGTGGTGGCGATTAGTTGAGAAATTGGCGGTGAGAAAGCGATCGCTAACTCGGCGATGGGTGGGAGTTTCTTGGCAGTAATATCTGATGAGACCTGAATACCTTGTGCAGTTAGTTCTTGACGCAATAGTTGTAAAAAATTAGCTTTTGGATCGGGGATAGCCACGCTGCCGAGTTCTGGCTCTGATTTTTCAGGAATAACGCCACTGATCAACAGCACTTTTTGACCGTAAGGACGCACAACTTTTAACTCACCGTCAGGCGCTCTATATTCAGAGTCGGCGCTAACTGTAATCGATTGATTTTCTACGCGCCAATCCTTAGCAAGCTCAGGGCTTTCCCATGCAAAGATGGCAGGTTTACCGATTTGGGTGGGACTAATTGTCCAATTCAGAGCGTTTTCATTAATTGTGAATGGAGAAGCGATCGCCGCATAATATTCTTGTAAATCTTGCCATTCCCAACTATCAGCAATTTCTGCACCCTTACGCGATGTCATGCCCCAAATGCCATCATTAATTCGCTTTACGCCTTTATTTTTAAGTTGCGTGACTAAGGATTTTAAACCCGCCGAACTAAAACTAGGATCGCCTGTGGCAAATAACCATAAGCCATTTTCTATCTCTCCTTTGGCATTAGGTAAGCTGTGTGACATCAAACGAGTAGAAAAGCGCACGTTTGCGCCCAATATTTTTAAAGCGATCGCCGTTACAAATAGTTTGGCATTGGACGCGGGAATGAAATAGCGATCGCCGTCAAGATTGGCTAATATTTGGGGTTTAGGCTCATTGGTTTGCACAAATACACCAACTCGCGAGGCTTGCAATTTGGGTGATTGAGCAACCTTTTCCACCTCTTTTTGTAATTGAGCAGGACAGAGGCGATCGCTGTTTGCTTGAGCAGGAAGAGTCGCAATTAAAGAAATTACAACTAAAAATTGAGCGCCTAAAAACCTAGAAACAAAGGGCTTAAGCCCCTTGCCTGTTTCGATATTTGTTATAAAACCCATAGATGAATTATATGCTCGCGATCGCCAACTTTAATTGTTTCAGTTTGATTGGGAGCTAAATCTCCTAAATCATATTCATGGGAAACAATTCTTGTTCCTGCTGTTAATTTAGGTAAAATTTCGGTGCGGAAACGCAGATTTGCCTCTGGTAATAGATATAGCGTAATTACGGTAGCTTTATCTAAATCTGTTTTAAAAAGATCTTGTCTAATAAATTTGAGGCGATCGCGGATTTCTGGTGTTTGGGCGATCGCTGGTTTTGATTCGCGAGTAGATTCTCTAATTAATTCAGGATCGATCTCAATGCCGATCGCCTTTGCCCCAAACTTCTGGGCGGCGGCGATCGCAATTCTGCCATCACCACTACCAAGATCGTAAACAGTATCAGATTCCGTCACCTTGGCTATTTCTAGCATTTTTAGCACGACTGCTTGAGGTGTGGGCAAATACGGAGCATCAGGAGTGCGCTCTGGCTCAATATCTTTAAGATTAACGATGGGAAGAGGCGGGAATTTTGGATTCTCTAATGTGGTTTTAAGATATGGAGAGTTACAAGCCAATAATGTTAACAACGTGATGGAAGCAATCAAAACAAATCGAAATAAAGTTCTCATACTTGCTTCTATCCAAAACCAAGCTTTTTTAAAACTGCATTCTGGGCATCTGGCTGTTGGCTATAGGCGAATCCCCAAGGCATCTCGGATGGTAATAAAGGCAGCAATCGATCTAAAGAGTAGGGACTGCCATAGAGAACTAATGCTTGCAATTTACACTCTAATAATAATTCTGTAATAAGAATTTGAATCTTTTCATGCAGATTAGTGCTGCCGCGAAATGGATTGCCGCGACTGAAAATTTGGATAAATATTTGAGAAAATTGGTCTAATTTTAAATTTGTCAAGGTTAATCCATCCGCGATAATTCTTTGATAGCCACTATCTTTTGGTAACAACACCGCAGGCGATCGCGCATTCAAAAACTCTTCACAAGTGAGCGGATCGTCAACAATTATCAGATTTAGATAATTTGCATCTAGATGTTTTTGAATATTGCTGGGTTCTAGATCTAGGAGTGCCGAAAAAACATTAATCGATTTTGTCGCGATCGCCTTGGCAATGTCTAGATTTTTAGGATTACCAAGTTTTGTTAAATTGGGCGGAATACCGCAAACTTTTTGTTTTGCTCGCCAAATCCTTTGTACTGAAGCCCGAATCCGATCGCGATCTATTTCTTTACTTTCTACTGCTTCACAAATTGCATAAATTGTGGCGATCGGATCGATGGGCATCAATAAAATATCCACGCCAGCTTTGACGGCTTGGACGGCGATCGCTTCAGGGCTATCCAAATCCGCGATACCTGACATAATCAATGCGTCAGTGGTAATCAGCCCCTCAAAACCTAATTCGTTTCGCAAAATCTCCGTAATAATACGATGCGACAAGGTGGCAATATTTTCGCTATCTAATTCTGGCACGAGAATATGGGCGCTCATAATTGCATCAACACCCGCCGCGATCGCATTGATAAACGGCGGCAACTCGACATCATCAAATCTAGCGCGATCGTGCGGGATCACTGGTGTTTGTAAGTGCGAATCCACTGATGTATCGCCATGACCAGGAAAATGCTTGGCTGTCGTCAGCACAGGATATTGCTTAGCTCCTGCGATAAATCCTCGCGTTGCGCCCATCACCTCGCCGACGGTGATGCCAAAAGCACGGACATTAATCACAGGATTATCAGGATTATTATTCACATCCACAATTGGCGCAAGTAACCAATTGATCCCGATCGCCAAAGCCTCCTCCGCCGTGATTTTACCCATGGCTTCGGCATATTTCATCGACACAGCTTGCAAAGCCATCGGTGGCGGAAACCATGTCCCACCACTAAAGCGCTGTCCCACGCCTTCTTCAATATCCGCAGTAATCAGCAACGGAATCTTTGCCCATGACTGCATTTGCTGCGTTCTGACCGCAATTTCTGCCGCACTACCACCCAGCAAAATTACGCCGCCAACGCCATATTCGCTGATCAGAGTTTGCAATTTGGCATTTGACAATTCCCACTGCGGATACTGGATCTGATGGTCGTAGAGCATTCCGCAAGCGCGAACAACCACCATTTGCGAGACTTGCTCAATGAGGCTGAGGCTATCAATATCAGGCAAGTTAATCGGCTGCATAATTAGTAGTTTGTTTAAATGAAGGCGCTCAGCACTTTCATTTAAAATATGGTTTTTTAAAACTCTAGCGCAAAATCTTTGCGTGTCATTGGTTGCGGTACTTCTAAACCTTCACCACCGATATATTTTAAAGGTTTACCTTCAACTGACAAGTAGACTTTAGCATCAGGCTCTAAGGTAGTCGCCGTGTATAAAACCTGAATAATCCGTCCTTGCATTGATGCCGAGCCGCCGCCCTTAGTGAAATCTTGAGACAAGTTGATCCGAATTTCTTTACTTTTTGTAATAGCGCTCAAAACTTTGGTATTCGCAGGAATCGCACTGTAAAGTTCAGATTCAGGAGGTCTTTCGGTGATCAACGTATTGATCACTGAGCCGATCGCCTCGTCATTACTTTTAGCTTTAATCGCGATCGGGACGGCAATCAGCTTGTTTTTACTAGACTCGATCCAATAAACTGCCAACTGACCATCAACGGCTCTAGTCGCAGGGGGCGATTGCGTAACTTGATTGGCAGTCGTTGGGGCTGATGATTGGGGATTATTGGGCTGATTGTTAAAAGAGCCATGGACCAGTACAGCCGCACCAGAACCACCAACGACTGCCGCCGCTACTAGGGCAAACCAAGTGCTTTTAGTTAAAATTGGAATTTTCATATAATTTCGCTCCTCAACATTGACTAAATTTTGTTTGATGTTGTTGACGCAAATAAATGCTAATTAGCTCACTTAGGAATGAAAAACAAATAATCTGTGCATTTGGGGTGGTGCGCTTACTAATTCCGTAGGGTGCATTAGTGAAATGTAATGCACCTTTTTGATGCTTATTATTTGTGCGTTACGCTTTGCTAACACACTCTACTTTGCCGAGCTTATATATTTTAGTTTAAGTAGGCGAGTATAAAAATCATTAAAACCCAAAAAGCTGTG
The DNA here is from genome assembly GCA_038225745.1 of Pseudanabaenales cyanobacterium. Taxonomy (GTDB): domain Bacteria; phylum Cyanobacteriota; class Cyanobacteriia; order Pseudanabaenales; family Pseudanabaenaceae; genus Pseudanabaena. Next base: position 7,329 of record JBBRQX010000094.1, read on the forward strand.
GCGCACGCACTGCGTGTGCCACAGCTTTTTGGGTTTTAATCTTTATTTTATTTGGAATTGAGTCAATATTCGCACAAGTTCATCAGTCCGAATTGGCTTGCTAATGTAATCATTCATCCCTGCTTCTAAGCAAGATTGAACATCTTCTGGCATCACATTGGCAGTCATCGCCACAATTTTGGGTTGTGGCTGAAGCATCGCGTTTTGACGGATCGCTTTAGTTGCGGTTATTCCATCCATCACAGGCATTTGCATATCCATGAATAACAAGTCGTAAGCTTGACTCGATACCATGTTTAGAGCTTCTGCACCATCATTGGCAATATCGGCAATGTATCCAAACTTCTTTAAGTAGCCCAAAGCAACTTTTTGATTGAAGAGATTATCTTCTACAACTAAGATTTTTAGAGGAAATTGCTCTGCTATCAGGCTATTAGAAGTTCCCGAAACAGTTGATTTTGGCGCGATCGCGATCGGCTCAATATTAGATAAAGCGATCGTAAAACCAAAAATTGAACCTTGTGTTTCTAGATTTGTAGACATGCGCCAGTCTAAAGGTGGTTCGCCAGCAACAGAGCCTTTGCTTTCAGCCCAAATCGAACCGCCCATTAACTTCACTAAATGTTTACAAATTGCTAAGCCAAGTCCAGTCCCGCCATATTGGCGACTGATCGAAGCATCCGCTTGAGCAAAGGGTTGAAACAGTGTATTAATGCGATCGCTAGATATGCCAATACCTGTATCTTTGATCGAGAACAATAATTGAGAAGAATTCAAATAACTGATGCTTAATAGAACTTGCCCTTGCTTGCTAAATTTGACAGCATTCCCAATTAAATTAATCAGGATTTGGCTAAATCTAGCGCGATCGCCAAGGATGGTGTTGGGAACATCAGTAGCGATCGCATATTTTATGATCGTTTCTTGATTAGCCGCTTGCTTACTCATGAGATGGAAAACTGACTTTACAGCATCCGTTAGTGTGAAGGGGCGTTTTTCTAGTTCTAACTTACCTGCTTCAATTTTAGAAAAATCGAGGATGTCATTAATAACAGATAGAAGGATATTCCCACTATCAGAAATTGTCTGCACATAGTCTAACTGTTCTTCAGTTAGTGAGGTTGAGGA
>JBBRQX010000095.1:0-8389 GCA_038225745.1 Pseudanabaenales cyanobacterium
GAACTGATCTTGCGATCGCCTTTTAGTAGAGAGTGCTGTATGAGATATTCCCTCTCGAAGCTAAATATTTATACTGGGCTAAAATGCGATCGCGGTTAGTGGGTTTGACTGAAGCGCAAAGCCCTGTATTCTGGAAGAACATCACAGATTCCTGTAAACCACACTATTCATGTCTTCACTTCAGGTCACACGCGGCACTCGCGACATCCTTGCCCCCGAAATTTATTATTGGCAGCAGTTAGAGACAACTGCGCGTCAAATCCTCGCTCAAGCCGCTTATACCGAGATTCGCACCCCTATTTTTGAAGCGACTGAGTTATTTGCACGGGGCATCGGTGAAGCCACGGATATTGTTGGTAAAGAAATGTATACATTTAGCGATCGCGGCGATCGCTCTTTGACTTTACGACCTGAAGGCACGGCGGGTGTGGCGCGATCGTATATCGAAAATAAATTATTTGCTCAGGGCGGTGTGCAGCGCCTTTGGTATACAGGCGCAATGTTTCGCTACGAGCGCCCCCAAGCTGGTCGCCAGCGCCAATTTCATCAGTTAGGCGTGGAAGTGATTGGCAGCACCGATCCTCGTGCTGATGCTGAGGTAATCGCGATCGCCAGCGATTTCTTGCAAGCCGTGGGTTTAAAGGATCTTGTAGTTGATTTAAATTCAGTGGGCAGTGCTGAAGATCGGGTTGCTTATCGTGAAGCCCTTGTCGAATATTTCACGCCTTTTGTTGCAGAAATTGATGAAGATTCACGCGATCGCCTCACGCGCAATCCCCTCAGAATTCTCGATAGCAAAGATAAGCGCACCCAAGAAATTTCTCAAGATGCGCCGAGCATTCTTGATTATTTAAGCACTGAATCACAACAACATTTCGAGCAAGTCCAAAATCTCTTAACCGATCTCAATATTCCCTATCGTATTAATAATCGCCTTGTGCGCGGCTTAGACTACTACACCCGCACCGCATTCGAGATTCAGTCCAATTTACTCGGCGCACAATCAGCAGTTTGTGGCGGCGGACGGTACGATCGCCTGATCGCGGAGTTAGGCGGCGCAGATGTGCCTGCGGTCGGTTGGGCGATCGGTTTAGAGCGTCTAGTAATTCTGATGCAACAGGTTGCCGAGCAAAAGCGATCGCAAGTTGATTTCTACATCGTGTCGCGTGGTGAACAAGCCGAAGCCAAGTCTCTATCGATTGCTCAAATTATCCGCAAAGCAGGATTTAGCGCCGAACTCGATCTCAGCAGTGCGAAGTTTGACAAACAATTCAAACGCGCTAGTAATGCCAATGCAAAAGCCGCCGTTGTGATCGGTGATAGCGAAATCGAGTTGGGACAAGTCCAAATCAAATGGCTAGAATCAGGTGAACAAGAAGCTGTAGCGATCGCCGATCTCAGTTCCCATCTGCAACAAAAGCTCTAAACTCCAAAAAGATGTGACGCACGCTGTGCGTGCGCCACAGTCTTTTTGGTTCTAACGATTAAGCAATGAGCTTTTTCGCTGCTTCTACTTGAATCTTGACTTGCTCTAAGCCAGTACCACCATAGCTATTGCGAACCTTGACCACCTGTGCAGGGGCGATCGCCGCGACAATATCCGCTTCAAAGTTGGGATGGAAAGTTTTCCAGCGCTCAACTGATAAATCCTTAAGCAAGATTCCTTCACTAGTGCAAGTTTTAACCAACTTCCCAACTAATTGATAGGCTTCACGGAAAGGAACTCCCTTCGCCGCGAGATAATCGGCTACATCAGTAGCATTAGAGAAGTCCTCAGCAACCGCTTCAGCGAGACGTTTGGGCTGAAATTCAATCCCTTCATCAACGAGAATCGTCATCGCTTCCAAACAAGCACGAACCGTTGCGACAGCATCAAAAATCCCTTCCTTATCCTCTTGCATATCCTTGTTATAAGCCAGAGGCAAGCCCTTAATGATGGTCAGCAAACCTTGCAAATGCCCAAATACTCGTCCAGTTTTGCCGCGTACCAATTCGGGAACGTCAGGGTTTTTCTTTTGGGGCATGATGCTAGAGCCAGTGCTGACGCGATCGCTTAGTTTTACAAAGCTAAATTCTTGCGATGACCATAAGATTACTTCTTCTGATAAACGGCTCAGATGCACCATGATCAGACTTGCTGCACAAAGAAACTCTACGGCAAAATCGCGATCGGACACACCATCAAGGCTATTGCGTCCCACTGAGCCAAAGTCTAAAAGCTCAGCAGTGTAATGGCGATCAATTGGGTGCGGCGTACCTGCTAAAGCACCTGAACCAAGAGGGCAAACATTTACTCTTTGATAAATTTCATCAAGTCGCGTCCAGTCGCGCTGCGCCATCTCAAAATAAGCCAAGAGGTGATGAGCGAGGCTAATCGGCTGAGCGCGTTGTAAATGCGTATAACCAGGAATAAAAGTCTCAATATTGTGCTCAGCCTTAGTGACAAGAGTTTGTTGCCAAGTCCTAATGTCAGTCTGGATTTTACGAATCTGGTCACGCAAGTACAAACGCACATCAGTCGCAACTTGATCATTACGCGATCGCGCTGTATGTACTTTTTTACCGACATCACCGATCAAGTCGGTGAGGCGACGCTCTACCGCAAAATGCACATCCTCTGCATCAACACCAGGATTAAAATTACCTTCACGAAATTCTTGACGGATCTGCTCCAAACCATTGACAAGCATCTCCCCTTCTGCGGCGCTGATGATCCCCACTTTCGCCAACATTCGCGAATGGGCTTGCGATCCCGTGATGTCATACTCAATTAAATTAATGTCAAAACTAATGCTGGCATTAAATAGTGCGATCGCAGGATGCAGCGCTGTCTCGAAACGCTGACTCCAAGGTTGGGGGGCTGTTGACTGGCTCATACAAAAAAACTATCAGAAGAACTATGTTACTTGAGAGTTTAGTTTACTTTTTGATAGCCTGTTTTATGCTCTTTTGTCATGGATTCATTACCAGAGGGTTGATATTAATTTGTGTAGGTTTATTTACGATGCATCGTCCTTACCACCTGGTTCATTATCTTCATCGTCTTCATCGTCTTCACCTCCGCGTCTGTTTATTGGTCTATTGACTACAAGCAAATTCGAGCGAACATAGTTGTTGCTTGCGTCAGATAGCGAATAAGTTACCAAGACGAACACTCCAACCATATAGCCGCTCCGCCAACTGACAAATATTAAGAAATGATAGCACTTCAAAGGAAATTAGCGGCAATTAGTGGTGATTAATGGCAATTTTTTAATTATCTTTATGCAGATTGTTCGTTTCTGATTGTTTATGCATTGGCATGATGACTAGATCGATTATGTAATTGGATGCTAAGTAGAAAAATGCAATAAAAATAATTGCGGGTAATGTAATTGGTAATAAATTACTAACCGCCTCATCAGAAAGTTCCAACCCGATTGTCAAAAGTATCGCTGTCATACCGTTCTGGTGGCTAAACATCATTTTTAGTTTACTTAGTGGATGATCCTGAATTAGTAATTGCGTTGCTAAGGCGTGAGCCACCAGCATGAAGAACGCAAGTATGAAGCCATATCCCCAGTCAATTCTTGATATTGCTGTAAATGCTCCTATGGTAATGGCACTAAAACAAGCTATGCCTGCCATTGCTGCACTTGCTTTCTCGGCGTTAAATGGTCTAACAAATAAGGCGATTGCGGCTGGAACAAAGAGAGAGGTTGTGAATAATCCATAAATAAATACTAATCCGACTACGGTTATATCAATACCCAAAATAACCGTATCTTGAATTCTTTTATACCAATAATTTAGAAAAAACACATATAGAGTATAAATCCCACCAACGACTAGAACATCAATAAGTATGCGACTAACGAAATACTCAGTAAAATCAAAGCTTTCCATCCTCGCCATTGGCAAGAATATATAAAAAGCAAACAATACCGTTATCGGATCGTCAAAACTAGCCCAAGCACTTAATGTAGTCTGAGATTTTCGGCTGAGTTTAATATTCTTTAATGACTGAGTAGCGACAATAGGATCAATTTGGGCGATAACTGTTGAACAAAGATAGGCAATTTTGGCATTATTTGGCGATAGAAAAGCTAAAGCAAAACCCGGCAGGATAATCTTTATTGGTACACCAAATATAAGTACTGCTGCAATTGACTTTAGATGAGTTTTAAAAGACTCTATATCTATACTCAGAACGCTAATGTACAAGCCAAATGCGATCGCTGCATACATGACTTGCTGAAGATTAGGAATCGCTCTAACATTTATCTTAAAAAATGAGGCAGTGGCATAGGAAGATAACCCTAACAAGATATAGACAAATATCTGACTGTAAAACAGTTTTGAACTCAAGCGAATATTCATGATTTTGGATGTCTATATTTGAAGCCTTCTAACCAAAATGCATGATGCAACGATGCTCAATGTTTGTCAAGTAATTAAACAGTTGTTTGTCACTGATATTTCTTAACAAATGTGAATCTCATCTTAAATTCACAGGGATAGAATCCATGGGCAAAAGTAGATGATCGAAGATTTTCTCGCGCAGACTTCGAGTAGAAAGACTATCGCCACTGAGACACTTCACAAGTAAATTATTGGCATAAAGATAATCTGATAATGCATCATTTTCTTCTTTAGAAAAGTTAACTTGATGTCCGATATTTAGGCGATATATCATTACCTGCCGTAAAGATTTCGCCCACTCTTGCCATTTCTGCGGGGCATCTGAGTCTAAGGGCATACTAGTTTGCAAAGACTTTAAATCATCAATCAAATCTGAATCTAAGCAACTAGCAGTAGCTTTATTGACAGCAAATTCAATTTCTCGCTTAGCACTGGTACCTTTCTTAATTACAAGGATGCTTGTAATGTAGTCGCTACTATTATTAAGTCTAGGATCTGTATCCATCGCTTTGTCACTTGCATAGGAATGAGCAGTGATCAAATAGAGCGCTACAATCAGCTTGGGGTGATTGGGAACAACTTTATTTCTTTCTTTATTAAATTTCTTCATGCCGACCGAAAGTTCTTGAGCAGATCTTTTGTCAATATCAATTTCGCAACTGATGTATAAATCCGTATCTAAGTCTATAGCCAGACAAATCGCTCTCCAAGAGGATGAGTCAACTTCAAAGGATTTCGTCGTTGAATGTAACCAACTCAACATATTTTGCAATACTTCACTCTCCGCAATCAAAGCATTGACATGAGCAAATATAAGCTTGAAAAGATTGTCGGCATCTGGGATAAGTTCCGTAATCATCATAAAAATATTCTCCCATTCTTTATCTGCTAGATATTTACTTACAATCTCTTTTAAGATTAACTCAGACTTAGTCATCAAAGCTATAACTTCTTTAGCCGTAAAGTATTCTTGAAATGTCCTATAGGGAAACGCATAAAAACTTCTTGACTGGGGAACCATCAAACCATGATCGCGAATCAATACCTGCAAAACCAACTTTATTGTATTCTCATAAATTTCTTCTGGTTTTATAGTGGAAACTCTCTCTATGAATTGATGAATCTTGTGTTCCAAATCAAGTTCTTTCCATAAAAACTGAGGCGGTTGCTTTGTCATGCCTTGGTAAGCAATTTCTCGAAACAATTGCGACTTGCGCTGAGCAGACAAACTCTCTACAGGAATGCGATCGTCAATTTCACGGCTAGCATCCCATTTATACAAAAATATATCTACTACATTTTTGTAAATACCACTTCTGTTCCTAGGAAAGCCTTGGTTGTCTCTAAAAACTAAACAGAGATAGGTGAGAGACAAAGGATTTTTTGTTAAACTTAGTATAGCCGCGTTATCCTTAATATGTTCCAGAAATCTCAGCCCCAACTTAGGCAGTCCTCTCACAGCAAACCACTTAGTGGCAAACTGGTTAACCTGCTCCTCCGTAAAGCTGGCAATTTCTACTTCAGTAAACCCATCAAACTGACATTCTGTCGTTTCTATACGACAAGTAATGACAACTCTGTTTTTGTGAAACTTTCTAGTAAATTTGCTGATAGCTTTGCAAATTTCCTTGATGTTCTTGCCAGACTCATCGATCGCATCAAGCAAAATCAAAAACTGACCGTCGTTCAGCATTCTGTCGATAATTGTTTCTGAATCTGGAATAACGCCCTTAAATATGTCAATGATTACAGTAGAAAGATCAGTTGTAACTATTTCATCTGCCCATAATTTTAAAGGGATATAGACAGGAACAAGTTTTTCTCTAAAATCTTGAAAAGCAACTTTCGCATCTAAGTATTTTAAAACCAAGTGCTTAAGAAATAAAGTTTTCCCAAATCCCCCATGCCCCAAAATGGAGAGCTTGGGACATTCTTTAATTTTTTCTAGCCCAGAAACCCTTTTTTCTTGATTAACTTCAGATTGCTGATCTACCGAAGAACTGCCGATCCATTCAGAAAGAGCTTCCTCATAGTCTAACTGCCTTCTACCTTTTATACTGTCTAAAAAATATGTGTCTGAGTAAATCTCCTCTAAAGGCAGCGCCTCACTCATGTCCAACACTTTAACTGTACTCCACAGCTCTCTTACTTTCTGTCTGTAAGATTCAAGCCAGTTACCTGATAAATCTATGTCTCCGTGTACTTCTTTAGTAATGCAATCTAAAGAATCGCTATCAGTGTGCAACTGTTGCTCAGCTATGAGAGTTCTGAATGCCTCACCATAGCTCTCATAGCCTAAGATTGCTTTGCAAAAATAGTTAAGCGTTTTCGTTGATGGACTAGGAAGCCGAACGGAAGAAAAAAAGTTGCGAATTGTCTTCTCTGAAATTAGATGCCCTGAAGCACCTAGAGTTTTGTCAATTTCTTCAGAGAAAGTTTCATTGAGTTTGGCACGAAGTTTTGTGGGAGAACCATGAAACTTGTCATCGTAAGATTGTTTGAGACGATTGAAAACAACTATATCAACTTTTTTTCTGGGGCTACGTCCTTTTACAGTTGCATTTTGGGGTTCCGTATTGTCAGGCATAATTAGTTTTTTATCTATGTGTACTTACTTTTTTACAATTCTCAACATTTTCACTCTAAGATTGAGCGCCTTGATCAATGTGAGAGGTTATTAGGATAAGTCGTAAACGCACCACAAAGCAATAGGCTAAACAATGAAATTTGTGGCAATGGTTGGCTTTAATTGGAAGCAATCGGTAAAAAATGGCAATCAATCATCACGCACTAAAAAAGAGGCCGCAATTTCGTGCCAACCTCTTTTTGTATAAATTTGCTGAAGAAAATAATGACCGAGAATATGCATTTATTTTCTAAGCGGCTAGAATGCGCTGTATTGTCAGTTCTATGCAACATTTTCATCAGTGAAATAGAACTCATTAGCAATTTTCATAAGCCTTTTACTTTCTGAGCCTCGTCTGGAGAAAACTATAGTTTGCTTTTTGTAATCCTTCTTTAAAATATTGAGGATTTGAGCATAGTCTCCGTCACCAGTCACAAGGATAAAAATGTCGGGAGATGACTTAGCTTGTACTGCTGTTAGGCAATCAGACATACATTTGTAGTCAACACTGTTCTTGATTTTGAAAATTGTATTGACGAGACAAAAGCCCAGTTCCCGCAAATAATTGCCAGCATGACGGGATTCCTTCCATTGCGTTGTATAAGCATTCTGAATTACAACCCTACCTAGAGATCTTGCAAAATCAATACAATTCCTCACAAATTCCACATCTGGAATATTCTCATAGTCTAAATAAAGCGCAACCTTTGCTTGTGGTATTGACATAAATTTTCCCATTGTGTCGTGATATACCTGAGTGTATTTTTGGCATTAAAACGCTTGCTAAAATCAGAAATATTGATAACAAAGCTAAGACTCAATCTTAATGGAAGACTATTAGGGAAACTACTCTGGAATGCCAAGAATTAATTTCCCTATAGTCGTGATGATTTAAGCATACTCAATCTGCATTGAGACAGCTTCATAGGTAGTAAAGCTAACTTCTTTATTACCCAATACTCCCAGTCTTTGAACAACTGTTCTTACTCCATCATGTTCTAGAATCAATCTGCCAAATAGAGGTTTATCGAATTCATGAGTCATGCCAGATGGATTTTCGACAATTGTGATCCGTTTGCATTCGTCTCTTTGAGTTCCATACTTCGCTCTCAATGCATCTCGATTGTATTCGAGATCTTTTAAAGCCAAAGCGCTACTAGTTTGCATAACTTTCTCCGTTAAAGATTATCGCGTTTGCGATAGAAGTATCATTACAGAAGAAATAGTATCTGTATATAGAACATATTGGCAATTTAAGGTAATAAAATTTGGCAATCAAAGGTAATAGTTGGTATTTTTTACAAGCAAGTATTGATCGGTAAACAAAGGCAAAAAAGGTCATTGTTTAGACTCCTAAGGATA
>JBBRQX010000096.1:0-8367 GCA_038225745.1 Pseudanabaenales cyanobacterium
ACAATGACGACATCATGATCCATAGCCTTCCTATGTCACCTATTGAAATTCTGCATATGTTTTTGTATGGGATGCAAATTCGAGATAAATCGCGCTCTATGCGTAGCTAGTAAAGCACAATATTTTCCTTCAAATTGCATCATCATCTCCTAAGCTCAACAGTCATACCAAATAGCGATCGCCGTTCCCTCACGGCAGTTAAATAACATTTCCATAAACCCATGACTGTCACCATCCCCGAAGCCAGTCAGCAATTTTCCCAACTAATGGGACGAGTTCTACTTGGTGAAGAAATCATCACCTGTGAAAAGGCATAGCAGTAGCGACAATCACACCCAGCCAACGAAAACGTCAGCCTCGCGATCGCAGGACAAGACAAAGACAAAATATTTATTGCTCCCGACTTTAACGCACCATTACCCGATGATATTCTTGCTGATTTTTTGGGTTAAAGATCATGAAAGTATTACTTGATACCCATACGTTTCTTTTGTGAGTTGCCGATGATCCGCAAATATCCGCAACCGCCAAAAATATTATTACCAATCCAGATAACGACATTTATAAAAGCGGGATGTTAATGCGATCGCCATTCCCGAAAATACACATGTTGATATAAATCTATGTTGCATCATTGATTCTGAGATCCGCAACGATCTGCCAGAGCGATCGCCTGTCAAAATCCTCAAAACTGGATACAATCAGAGTGATAAGGTTTTAAGATATGCAGAAGTGATTGTCGCCAAATCAAGTAAAACCCTAAATAATTAAACCCAATAATTAAAAAACATGAGCAAATCACCACTAGACGCTTTCTTTATTGGTAGAGCCACTGCTGAGGCTGTGATCGATCGCATCGAAGAAACTGTAACTGACACCCTCAGTGCATTAGGCAAATTTGATGCCGAACAACGCGAACAAATTCGTATCTTTGTCGAAACCATTCTCGAAAAAGCTGATCAGCAAAAGGGAAATGTCACCCCGAATGATAGTGACATCGCTGCTGATGAGTTGCAAGAAACTATTGACAACCTCCGCGCCGAAATTGCTCAGTTAAAATCTGAACTACAGCAATATCGCGATCAATAAAATAATCAAAAACAAGGGGCTTAAGCCCCTTGCTCTTCAAAAAAAATAAAAGCCTCGCATCGCGAGGCTTTTATTTTTTTATCGTGTTGTTGGTAGAGAAGGTGAGGCTTTCGGTGAGGGACTAGTATTCGTTGGTGAACTATTAGGTGTAACTTTAGGCGAAGCACTTGGTGTGGCACTCGGCGAAGTTGTAGCCTCAGGCTTAATTTGCACTGGCTCCGCCTTTTTCTTCTCTCCCAAAATGCTTGGACTGCCATCGTCAAACACACCCGCAATACAGGAAATCATCAAAGTTGCCAATGTGCCAACAAATAAAGCTTTCCAACCAAGATCAGAAATATCACGACGACGGGATGGGATCAAAGCGATCGTGCCACCGACAAAAATTCCTACAGATGCTAAGTGGGCGAAACCAGATAAAGCATAGCTGACAATAATTACGGTGCGATCGCTAATTAATCCATCTTTCGCTGCTTGAGCTAAAGCCTGATAGGGTGGGATCGCTGTCTCCAGAAGACGACGACCGATAATTACCGAAGCTATCCAAGAATCATCAAGGGATACACCTGTTAGCAATGTCAACGGATAAAATAAAGCCCCCTGAATATTGGGTAAGTTAACGACTTTAAAAACATCGCTGATAGTGGCTAGCCAGTTAAAAATTTGATTGATTAAATCGACTAAGCCAACAATTATGATTAAAATTGCGGCGATCGAGACCGCCATTTTCAGACCATCCAAAGCGCCAATAATTGTGGCATCCATCGGACTCATCCGCTTTATAGTCTCGCCGCCAGCATTTTCTAACTCGCGATCGTCATCGCGCTTAGCTGACTTATCTTCTTTAGGAATACCGCCCATCGTCACAGGCACTTCAGTCTCAGGCACAAGGATTTTTGATAGGACAAAACAAGCGGGGATCGCAATAATCGAAGCCGAAACTAAGTGACCGAGGATATTTGGAAAAACTGGGCGCAAAAAACTTGTATAAATCGCTAAGGTCGAAGAGGCTGCCGTACCGAAACAACAAGCCAAAATTGCACATAGCTCACTGCGCGTCATTTTCGGCAAATAAGGCTTGACCACGATCGCCGCCTCGATACCTACAAAAATATTTGCTGCACCACTCAAAGCCTCTGCACCACTCAAACGCATCGTCCAAAAAAACAACTTAGCAAATACATCCACAACTCTTTGAATGATCCCCAAATTTTCGAGCAGCGCCATAAACCCAGAAAAGAAAATTACCGCAGGCAAAGCCCGAAAAGCAAAAATGTATCCCAAGCTTACGTCAGAGGGTTTGTCAGGTATCGGCACGATATTGCGTCCAAACACAAACCTAGCGCCAGCATCGGCTGAATTAAATACGCTATCCAATAATCCACTAAATGCTCTTAAAAACTCTCTGGTTTGTGGCTGCTGAAAAATCAGATAGCCCAGCACTAACTGCAAACCAATTCCCCAGATAATGACGCGCCACGGTATGACTCGGCGATCTTCGGAAAAGATCCAAGCCACAAAACACAAACCAAAAATGCCAAAGAAAGAAACAAAATTTAGGTAGGTCATGGGCGTTTGAAGGTGAAATTAAACAAGGATACAGCTTATTGAGGCTTTAAGGAGTACAGAGAAATTTTTGAAAGTGGCGCGAAGCGCCACTTTCAAAAATTTCTCTAGGTTTTATGACAGCGCAAAGTGTTGGAAAAGGACGAGTTAAAAATTAGATTGTTTTTTCGCTTGCAAAATCCAATCAAAATGTTAAGATGGTAAACGCTTTAAACCATGTCATTTCGCTAAAGGAATAAACTGTGGCAAACATCAAGTCCGCAAAAAAGCGCATCCAGATCGCTGAGCGCAACCGTCTGAATAATAAGTCATATAAGTCAGCCGTCAAGACTTTAATGAAAAGCTATATGGAAGCAGTTGATGCTTACAAAGCTAATCCGACCTCTGAAGCTCTAGAATCAGTTAATGCTAAACAGTCTTTGGCTTACAGCAAAATTGATCGCGCCGTCAAGCGTGGCGTTCTTCATAGCAACACAGGCGCACGTCGTAAATCTAAGCTCGCTGTAGCGCTCAAAAAAGTTACTGTTACAAACTAGCAACACAATGATGGGGCAGGTTGCAGAATAATCGCTTTTCCCTACAGTTTTTTACGTCTGCGATCTTGAGGTCTTCTCAGCCTGTCCAGCTTACGCTTCTGAGCCAAATCTAAATGCCTAACCCTAATAAAGATAGCTTCTTAAATCCCATCTCTAACTTTAGAGGCGAATTTTCGCCACAAAATTTAGCTTTTGATGCTAACTTACAAGAGTTTACTAACCGCATTTCGATCATCTGTGCCTTAGAAACTGGCGGTAAGATTTCGCCAAATGAAGCTTACCAACAGATCAAGGCACTCTGGAACAAGTTAGATGAATCCAAGCAAAACCTTTTAGGCGATGAATAATTTATCTTGAAACGCTTTCTCAAAGCGGATCGTCAACCTTTCAAACCCTCCCCATAGGTATAAATTCTCGAAAAGATTGTTTACAATCTTTAACATAGGTTTATACTAGAAATAATTAAATGCATTTTGCTGACTTCTACCATTGCATGACTATCCAAAGCAATCTAATCTTTGGAAGCTGAGGTTTTCATAGAAAAACTTTTTTTAAACCGCTTAAAATTTAGGGCAGAGATGTCCTTCGGCTTTGTTAGTGATTGTTTATCCCGTGCGATCGGCAGAATAAGCGAACTGTTCTTAGAACAAATTTGCTGCAAATCTTAGGATTATCTATGCCCTCATCTTTTCTCTCTCTCGGTATTTCTGAAGCACGAGTTGCTAAGCTCGAATCGATTGGCTTTACAGAGCCTACAGCTATTCAAGAGCAAGCGATCCCCCAATTGCTCGCAGGAGCAGACGTACTTGGTCAAGCCCAGACTGGTACTGGTAAAACAGCCGCCTTTGCCTTGCCAATCTTGGAGCGCTTAGACCTCAACAGCGAATCTTTGCAAGCGCTAATTTTAACCCCAACTCGCGAATTGGCGATCCAAGTTGGACAGGCTCTGCGTAGCTTTAACACAAAGCCAGGCGCGAAAATCCTCACCGTATACGGTGGATCGGACATCGCTCGTCAAATGGTGCAACTGGATCGCGGTGTCCATGTTGTTGTCGGTACACCAGGTCGGGTAATCGACTTGATGGAACGCGGCAAACTGAAACTAGAGAGCCTCGCTTGGTTTGTTTTAGATGAAGCTGATGAAATGCTCAATATGGGCTTCATCCAAGATGTCGAACGGATTTTGGTCACAACTCCTTCTACCAAGCAAAGCACTTTCTTCTCCGCGACGATGCCTCCTGCGGTAAAGCGTTTGGTGAAGAACTTCTTGAAGTCTCCTGTCACGGTCAAGGTCGAATCTCAGGATTCCACACCTACGCGCATCGATCAACAGATTTATCTAGTTCCTTATCACCTCAGCAAAGAAGAAGCTCTGTTGCCTATTCTGGAATTTGAAGCTCCAACTTCGGCGATCATTTTTGTGCGTACTAAGGATTTGGCTAGTAGACTGACTGAGATTTTACAATCTTGCGGTCATAGTGTTGATGAGTATCACGGCAACCTTTCACAGTCTCAACGTGAAAATCTGTTGCGCCGCTTCCGTAACCAACAAGTGCGTTGGGTTGTGGCAACTGACATCGCGGCGCGTGGTTTAGATATTGATGGCTTGACCCATGTATTTAACCTTGATATTCCTGATGATCCTGAGCGCTATGTTCACCGTATCGGACGGACAGGTCGTGCTGGTAAGAAGGGAACTGCGATCACCCTGATTTCTGGCAAAGAGCGCTACAAATTGCGTCAGTTGGAACAGCAAGTTGGGATGCCTTTGCCGCCGATCGCTTTGCCTAGTGTGGCGCAGATTCAGGAGCGTCGCATTGGTCGCTTTACTGAACAAAGTCTAGAAGCATTAACTGGTGAGCGTTTGGCTTCGTTCTTACCTTTGGTATCGCAATTGGTTGAGGATTACGATCCTCAAGCGATCGCCGCAGCCGCTTTGCAACTCGCCTATACTCAACTCCAGTCGGATAAAGCTGAGCAAGCAGCCTTGCAAGTCTTGGCTAAGCAACCTCATAGCCCGAATGGTGGACGCGATCGCGGCGATGGCGGCGGTTCCTACAATAGTGGTAGACCAGTCAAGCGCGATGGCGGTGGTCGTCGTGATGGTGGTGGCGGTGGTCGTCGTGATGGCGGCGGATATGATTCGCGCCGTTCTTCTTCTGCTGGACGCGATCGCGGTCCAATCCCTGCTCCCGTTAAATACTAAAAATCAATCAAAAGCTTTGCCTTGTAAAGCTTTTGAAGTATTCACCCGATCGCTTGATATCTCTAATCTAAAACTTAAGAGACAATCATCAATAACTAATCGCAGCCCAAGTCATTTGCAAAAGTTCCCTTGAATCAGAACTTTCTTAAATGGCTTGGGCTACATACTTTAATGGTCATATTTCAGATCATGCAGTCTTTAACTACCTTCTCTAATCTCGATACTTCTCTTCGCAAAAATCTGACTGCGGTTTTTTGGACTGGGTTGTTTTTTTGGGCAAGTATGGCTTCCCAATTGCCAACTATCCCACTCTATATCCGCACCTTAACCCAGTCTTTTGACCAGATCGGACTGGTGATGGGTTCTTTTGCGATCGGCTTGTTAGTTTGTCGTTCCTATCTTGGCAAGCTCTCTGATCGCAAGGGCCGACGCTATACTATGAAAATTGGGCTGATTGTAGCGGCTGTAGTTCCCTTATGTTATGCGTTGTCACCATCTATTCCTTTATTAATGTTCTTTCGGGCTGTGCATGGGATTAGTATTGCGGCTTTTGCCTCAAGCTATAGCGCTTTAGTGGCTGACCTTGCTCCTATCGAGAAGCGGGGTGAAGTAATTGGCTATATGAGCTTAGTTAATCCTTTGGGATTGGCTTTTGGCCCTGCGATCGGTGGTTTAATGTATGAAGCTTGGGGCTATCAACCTCTATTTATTACTGCATCATTGCTGGCTTTTGCAGGATTGTTGTTAACTACTCAAATTGAAATTGGAGGTAGTGTAGGCGATCGCGAATTGAATCGTCAAAGCGTATCCGCAAATGCGGTAAAAGCAGGATTTTGGCAAACTTTCCTTAGTCCTAGAGTCAGAGTTCCTTCCACTATTTTGTTATTGGTTGGATTGTCATTTGGGACACTCAGCTCTTTTATGCCAATTTTGATGCAGCAGAAAAATATTACGCTTAATGCAGGCTTGTTTTATATGGCGGCGGCGTTGTCGGGGTTTATTATTCGATTTCCTGTGGGGAGACTAAGCGATAAATGGGGACGTGGTATCTTCATTTCCATAGGTATATTTTTCTATGGATTGTCGATGGCGACCATTTATTTTGCTAGTCACAACTATGAGTTTTTATTGTCGGGAATTGCCGAAGGAATTGGTTCAGGCATCACAATTCCTGCGATCGTGGCGCTAGTTGCCGATCGTACAGTTCCTCAAGAGCGCGGCTATATATTTGGGCTGACATGGCTGGGATTTGATCTTGGGATCGCTTTTGCGGGACCGATTATGGGCAAGTTGATTGGGGTTGTGGGAATAACGGATATATTTGCGATCACTACAGGGCTTTGCCTATTAGGAATCGTTATTTTTGCCACACAGTCCAACAAAACTATATCTGAGTCCTTCAAATTTGCGATCGGCAGAGCGGACGATCGCTATGCAATCAAATATGCTGATCGATAAATTAAAAAAGGATTGCTTAGCAATCCTTTTTTTAATTTATGATGATAGGTCAAAGTCCGTTACGTCCCCAGACGACAAAAGCGATCGAGAGAGTGAACATGCCGAGGACGCTAACCCAACCTAGTGACAAAATATCCATAGTTTTGTAACAGTTTAAATAAGTTTTTCAAGATCCTATAATACGCTTTACTGTGCCAAAGAGAAAGTTACAACGACGAGCAAGACACATTACTACAACTTTAAATTTCAGAAAAATATTCAGTCGAATGTCCGTAGCAACTTTTTGATAAGAGATGCATTCTTAATTACTATCTCGCGGTTATGATATTTAGCATTACACACTATATGTCATAGCTACGGAGATCACTTTTTCTGGAGGCGATCGCATTATGTTTTTACCAAAAAAAATCTTAGTAGCATCAATTTGCTCTTGTTTAGCTGTAAATATAGTGAGTGCTTTGCCATTTACTTTTTTTACATCCTCAGTTCAAGCCCAGTCGCGCAGGGTACGCTATAACCCACCTAGCAATCTCAACGCGCCTACAGTTTCAGCATCAGGAATTACTCGGAGCTTCGGCTGTGCCTATGCTTGTTTAATTGCCCTAATGCCAGATTTGAAACAAGAAAATAATCCCATTCCCCAGACAATTTCTGAACGTCCAACGATTTATTTCTTAACTCCAGAGTTTAACGGTTCCGTCCAATTTATTCTTTATGAGGATAATGTTGTAACCGTAAAGCCTCAGTCAGAGGGTGGTTTACCCGCATCTAGTAGAAAACAAATCTATGAAAAGTCTTTTGCTATTAGTAATAGTGCAGGCATCATTGCGATGAAAATGCCTGATGATGCGCCGATTCTAGAAGTTGGCAAAGACTATACATGGAGGTTTACAGTTAAAGGTAAAACTATTGAAGGAAATAAGATGGTGCAGGGTAAAATGCGGCGTGTTTTGCCGACCAGAAATCTAGTTGCCCAACTCCCAACCATCTCGAAACCTCTAGAGCGTGCTGTATTATTTGCTCAAGAAGGGATTTGGTTTGAAGCGGTGCAAGCTTTGGCTGATGCACAATTAACAGTGCCAACAAACACTGAAGCTTTGGAAGAATGGACTTCTTTGCTGAAGTCAGCCAAGCTAGATCGTGTGCTTCCATTCACTTTTGTCACCCAAAAACAGTCGCTAAAGCGATGATTTGCTACACATTACAGTACCTTGTACTGCCATAGAACCCAGATAATTTTTTGAAAGCGCCGCGAAGCAGCGCTTTCAAAAAATTATCTGGATCACTCAAACTCTCAATAGACTGTACGTTGTGATAATTAAGACTTACGCATTAGCTATAAAATGTAGGAACAATTGATGAATTGCCCTAGGGCTCTCAGATATTTTTGCGTAAGTCCTAATACATTTATCAGGAAGTTGAAGAAAGACTATGGCGATCTCAACTCAGGTAAAAAATATCTTGTGGAAATGGCGCGGGATCGAGATCGCCGCACCAACAATTTCGCTTGTG
>JBBRQX010000097.1:0-8329 GCA_038225745.1 Pseudanabaenales cyanobacterium
AACTTCTTCAAGGCGATCGCTTTGATTAATCCCCTCATCGGTGAGCTTAGCGAGATGATACATACTCACCAAACTGTCACCTGCGCCAGTGTCATAACCACATTGACACATCATGTAGTTAAAGCCATAGGCATAGAGCGCTGTCGAAAATGGCAGTAAAAACTGGCGATCAATTTTGAGAATCGGAACGCCTTGTTTATCTAAGCCTAAGAACTCATGCTCAAAACCATTGCTAGTCAGCCATTGAGAAATGGGAGCAGTTACTTCTGTTGTGGCTAAAGCTGCTTGATTCTCTTGATTATCTGTCAAGGGTTTCTACCTCTTTCTGAGCCATTTGCAAAGCGGGTAATGGAATTCCAGATTCGACTAATTCCTTTGGTGGAGCCATCCGAGTTGGCATTTCCAGATACTGCCCTGTCAGGAACGGACTAACTGCTTTCATCTCGTGCTTAATTGCATAGTAGCGATGAGTGCGATCGAGATTAGCTCTTTCTTTAAATCCTTCCGTACCGATTTTTTTCCGCAATTTAATGATTGCATCCATGATCGCTTCAGGACGAGGAGGGCAACCGGGAATGTACACATCGACAGGAATTAGCTTGTCAACGCCGCGAACTGTGGTGTAAGAATCGGTGCTAAACATGCCACCCGTAATTGTGCAAGCGCCCATGGCAATTACATACTTTGGTTCTTGCATTTGCTCGTACAGACGCACTAGCGCGGGAGCCATTTTCATGGTGACTGTCCCTGCGGTAATGATCAAGTCAGCTTGGCGAGGGCTAGAACGGGGCAATAAACCAAAGCGATCAAAATCAAAGCGTGAGCCAATCATGGCGGCAAACTCGATGAAACAGCAGCTAGTGCCGTAAAGCATTGGCCAAAGGCTGGACATTCTCGACCAGTTATAAAGATCGTTGAGAGTAGTCAAAACGACATTATTTGATAAGTCTTGGGTGACTTGTGGTGTTGCAGCAGGGTTGATGAGGCGTTGGGTTTGTTCTTCGATACTAAAGTCCAAGCCAACATTTTCAGATTTCATGACCATTCTAATGCTCCTTTTCTCCAAGCGTAGACTAGACCTAAGACGAGGATGCTAATAAAAATTAATGCTTCAACAAATGCTAGTAACCCTAGTTTACTAAATGCGACTGCCCAAGGGTATAAAAATACCGTTTCTACGTCAAAAATGACGAAGGCAAGTGCGAACATATAATAACGAATATTAAACTGTATCCAAGCTCCACCAATGGGTTCGCAGCCAGACTCGTAGGTAGTACGACCTGCGGCTCCTGACGTTTTTGGGCTTAATAGTGCTGATAGTCCTAGCCCTGCTAGGGGAACTAGGAGACAAACAATGGTGAATACCAGTAAGTATTCGTATCCGCTTAAAACCAAGATGTTTTACCTCTTCGAGCTAACTTGACTAAATTCTAATTTGTGGCTTACACGCAAAGGGCTTAAGCCCCTTGTTCTGCAAGAATTTTCTTGCTTACACAAATTAGGACATGCTGATTACATTATATCGGTGCTGTGGTAGATGAAAATTTGTTACAGACTAGAAATTTGTCTATGGATTGGCTTATATAATTAAAACTCATGTTAAACGGTATCGGTTTGAAGCTTCAGCAACGATCGCACCTGTTTGACTTGTCTGCAATTATCTTGATTAATTCATCCCAGCATATATTTTTATAACTGCCTTTATTACCAATTTAAAGTCACGTAAGTCGGCTCGGTGCACCGACTTACGTGAGCGATCGCAACATTTTTAATTAAAAAATTTAGGAGAATCCATGAGTCAAGGTCTAGCAACACTTTTGCGCGTAGGTACACAAAAATCTCACTCGGCAGCCGAAAGTACGGATTTTATTAAATGCTTTTTAAAAGGCGTAGTTGACAAAACATCCTATAGCCGACTGGTTGGCAACCTTTATTTTGTGTATAAGGCGATCGAAGCTGAGTTTGAAATTCACAAAAACGATCCAGTTCTCGGCAAGCTCTATTACCGCGAACTATGGCGCGAAAAGAGTCTCGAACTCGATATGTTGTTTTACTTCGGCACTAATTGGCGCGAAGAGTTTAAGCCAACTCCCGCTTGTGAGAAATATCTGGCGCGTATTCGTGAAATCTCGGCTAACGATCCTGTGTTGCTAGTTGCTCATGCTTACACTCGCTATATGGGCGACTTGTCGGGTGGTCAAATCTTGAAGAAAATCGCAAAGGAAGCGATGGGTTTGCAAGATGGCGATGGTACGGCTTTTTATGAGTTCGATGATATTCGCAATGCTGGCGAATTCAAAAAGCAATACCGTGAAGCTCTAGATACTTTGCCTGTGGATGCTGCTACAGCTGAGCGGATTGTCGATGAAGCGAATGATTCGTTCCATATGAATATGGCGATGTTCCGTGAGCTAGAAGGTAATTGGTTTGTGGCGCTGACTAAGTTTGGTTGGAATTCTTTACTCACCAAGATCAAGGGTGAACCTAAAGAAAATGTTTCGGCTCGTCCTGAAGCTAAAGCTGCTAGGTAATTAATTGAGCGCAATAAAAAAGCGATCGCATTACAATGCGATCGCTTTTTTATTGCGGTAAAATCAAGGACAAGTAGACCATACATCAGGATCTAAACCGATGATCTTCATTAACCCGAAAATAGATTTTGCATTCAAAAAGATTTTTGGTTCCGAAGATAGCAAAGATATCTTGATTAGCTTTTTGAATTCATTGATCTATGAAGAGAAAAATATTATTCAAGACTTAGAAATTCTTAATCCTTATCTAGCTCCAAAAATTCGTGGTGTTAAAGATACTTACCTCGATATTAAAGCAAAAATAAAAGATGCCGAAACAGGGGAATATCGCACCGTAATTATTGAAATGCAAGTCCTAAATATAGAAGGTTTTGAGAAGCGAATTTTGTATAACGCGGCAAAATCCTACTCAACCCAGCTTACTTCTGGACAAAGCTACAACCTGCTTAATCCTGTGATTGCGCTAACAATTACTGACTTTGTCATGTTTTCTGAACTACATAATGTCAGTTCAAGGTTTGTTTTAAAAGAGAAAGACTTTTTGATCGATTATCCAATCTATGACATCGAACTCATATTTGTGGAACTGCCGAAATTTAAAAAGCAGTTATCAGACTTAGAGACCATAGTTGATAAATGGCTATACTTTTTAGTCAATGCTAGAAGCCTCACCGATGTCCCCGCAGTGATGGATAACATTCCTGAAATTAAAAAAGCATTTTATATAGCAAATCAGGCTAATTTAAATCTTGATGAATTAGAAGATCAAGAAAAGAGCGAGATTTTCATTCAAGATCAACGTGGCGCAATTACAAAAGCTTTAAAACAAGGACGGGAAGAAGGGCGTGAAGAAGGACTTGAACAGGGTGCGAAACTAAAAATGATCGATATTGCGCGAAAAATGTTGGATCTGATGGACGATCGCCAAATTTGTGAAGTTACTGGTTTATCTCTAGCCGAGTTGGAGATTGTAAAAATATCCAACCTTTAGAGCAAAGCCAATGGAGGCGTTTTTTATTGCAAATTTTATTGAAAGATTTGTCCTCGTCCTAGCCATATCTCTAGGAGCAAGATTAAGAAACCTAGCATTGCTAAACGTCCATTCCAAACTTCGGCGGATCGGGTCATGCCCCATTCCCAACCTTCTTGAGGATAGAGTTTGGTATTTTTTTGCGGTTGGATTGTCTCGGTGAAGGCGATCGCCTGATCGTTCTGAGCTTTGATCACGATATCCGCTAGTGCTTGAATAAATGTGGGATCAGTATCAGGCGCAGGAACTCGCGCAAAAGTCTCAATCCCAGCATGTTCAGCAATTTCGCGATATTCCATATCGATTTCTTCAAGTGTTTCGATATGCTCGGATACAAAACTAATCGGCACGACAACTAGTTCTTTTACGCCTTGTGCGGCTAGTTCAGCGATCGCCACATCTGTGTAGGGCTGCAACCATTCAACAGGGCCCACGCGGCTTTGGTAAGCGAGTTTATAGGGATTTGAGCGATTGAGCTTTTGCATAATTAGCGCCGCGCAGGTTTCGATCTCTTTTTGATAAGGATCGCCTGCTTCTTCGATGTAGCTGACTGGGACACCGTGAGCGCTGAAAAATATATGAGCGGTGCTAGGATCTTTAACTTGATCGAGGGTTTTCTCGATCAGATTTGCCATTGCTTGCAAATAACCAGAGTTGTCATACCAAGAAGGCACGACTGTATA
Organism: Pseudanabaenales cyanobacterium; assembly: GCA_038225745.1. GTDB lineage: Bacteria > Cyanobacteriota > Cyanobacteriia > Pseudanabaenales > Pseudanabaenaceae > Pseudanabaena. The sequence goes on from JBBRQX010000097.1 coordinate 4,245, forward strand.
TTTGATTTTTTGTAATTCGCGATCGCTTTGCCAGATGCGATTAAGTAAACGAAAACTCGAACCTGTTGTACTAATCGAAAACTGGGGATACAACGGTAAAACTACTAATTCTTCGATTTTGTCGCGTTTGATTTGGGCGATCGCCTCTTCGGTGAAGGGATTCCAGTAACGCATTCCGATATAAACATTAGCTTCATGCCCGTTTTGTTGAAGCTGCGATCGTAAAGCTTGTCCCTGTGCTTCAGTAATCCGCCGTAGTGGTGAACCGCCACCAATTTTTTTATAATTTTCCTGAGATTTTTTGAATCGGAGCGTAGAAATTAACCAAGCCAAAGGTGCTTGCAACAATGGCGAAGGCAAGCGAATAATCTCTGGGTCTGCAAACAGGTTATACAAAAATGGGCGGACATCTTCTAACTTGTCTGGCCCGCCGAGATTTAGCAGTAAAACTCCTAATCGCCCCATATTGATGCGCTATGTCCTTATTGTGATTTGGATTAAACCTTTGCTCTAATTATAGCTACCGCCAGTATCGTTACGCTAAAAATCTAAAGTTGTTGTAGCCATGCGATCGCCTCTTCGATACTTGTCACCTTCTCGCCTTCGGGCCTTGCAGGACGTTGCACCATCACAATCGGAATTCCTAATTCCCTTGCCGCGATGATTTTGGCATAGGTTGCATCGCCGCCACTATTTTTACTAACGATCGCCTGAATTTGATAGTCGCGCAATAATTTTCGTTCTTGCTCTAAACTAAATGGCCCCCGATCTAATAACATTTTGCTATTGGGAAGTTCGATGTCAGGCGGATCGATGGAGCGCATTAAGTACCAAGTTTCTGGATAAATATGCGATCGCTGCAAAAATGGCTCTAATTGTTGTCTACCTGATGTAATAAATATTCGATTTACCGATTCAGGGATTGCTTTTGCTGCTGCTTCCACACTTTCAACTTCTATCCACTCATCACCAGTTACGCGCTCCCATTGCGGACGAACTAACATTAGATGCGGGATGTTGGCGACATGAGAAGCGATCGCGCCATTGTGCGTAATTTGTCCTGCACAGGGATGCGTGGCATCAATGAGAATATTAATAGAATTTTGTTGTAAATAGTTCGCTAATCCTTCTGCACCGCCAAATCCGCCAATGCGAACTTGTCCGACTAGGGCGGCTGGCTTTTTGGTGCGTCCTGCGAGGGAACTAATTACTTCTATCTGGGGAATTGTAGCAAGTTTGGCGGCTAGTTTCACAGCGTCACCTGTGCCGCCTAAAATGAGAACTTTTTTCATAATTAAAATAGAGCCTATTTTTTATACCCAAGAATCTGTGGCGCAGTTTTTTGGGGCTTAAGATTTTATTGCTAATGTTCCAAGTTTGCGTAAGATTTGTAAAATATTTTCTAAATCAATATTAGAAACTAAGGGAGAGAACACTCTAGAAAAAGCATATTTTTTATTCTCAACCTTTACAAATATAAGCTCGTCACCGTTGGTTAAAACTACATAAACAGCTTTCTCTAGGTTTGGATTAGCCATCGTATAGGCAAGGGCTTGAGGTAAAGCTGACCAGACAGAGAGCATCGTTTTTTTTGATTCTAGGACGATCACCCAAAGATACTCTAATAAAACTAAGACATCGATTCTTCCTTGCAAAATCTCTTCGCTATCGGATACCGTAATTCGTACTGATTCTTCTGCTTTGATTAAAAAAGGTGAATCATAAAAACCTGCCATAGTTAATAATGGAGAAACAAGCAGTAGCATGGCAGTACTTTCTAGTAGTTGTCCATTGGAACGGTGATAGATATACCGATTCCATAACACTTTCAAACTATCGCGATCGTTAGTTGTAATTTCAGGCAGGTCTATGTGCCATTCCTCAAAGAAATCCTGCGATATGTTGCGGCTTAGCCCGAAGCGTTTTTCGGCTTGATCAACTGTGTTTATAACTTCGGCGATCGCTGTTTGTGACATGACTTGATCAACTCCTACGGATCTAAATATCGATTTTAATGTGCGATTGCCTAGTTTTATCGTCAGTTGAGAGTAAAGGGGCGATCGCATTTATCCCATGAGTAGGTTATTTCACAGTGTCAACACGCCAGTCTTGAGTAGATAATCCTGCTGTTTCAATCGATCTATGACATAGGCTCGAAATATCCTTGGCTGAAAAATTTGTTTCAATGTAAACCCCATTTTTTAGTTGTCTTGTACTACGAAAGTTCTTTTGATCTCTGCCAAGTAATCGAGGAAATTGTTCCATAATTTCTTGAAAACGTTCAGGTTCAAGATCGGCAATTGTATTTAGAGTAATTTCTAAAACGTCGCGCCAACTTCTAACTGAATGCTCTTCACCAAAAATGCACAGTAGCTTAGGAATGGTTCCTTTTAAACTAATCGGTTGCTCAGACTCTAGGGATTCATTTCCAAAGTATTTCCAGATATTAATGATTGAATCTGATAGGCTTTCGGATCTTGCTTCAATATCTTCCCTACGCCATGTATTTACTTCCTGAAAGTAGGCGTTGAGTTCCAAGTGACTCTTTTGAAATTCACTTTTCTTGGTCGAAAATGCTGAATTAGATAGTTCACCGTTGTAAGCAGTTAGAGTTAAGTTTCCTAAAGTGTGAATGAACAACTCATGTGTGATTGCCCAATCTTCTCCTAAATGGCTCTTCCACAAGTCATTTAATGTCTGTGGCATAATGTGTTCAATCGAAAGATTACTGAAATCTACTTGCTCTTTATGTCTGAATGATTCTTCGAGAGATTGAAGCATGAGTTTAGCCTTTTCACTACGATTACTACCGTATAGCTTGACATCCATTAATCTTTCTCTGAATTCAGCATCTTTAGGATAGTCTGTAGTTTGTAGATTGATTTTTAATCTGTCAACGAATGAACCAGAAACGATATCAACATCTTTGGCAACTTGAGAATAAAGCAGCGCAAAGATTCTATTTAGACCTCTTGTTTGAACATTACAGACGAAGCGACGGAGTATAAAGTTTTCTAAGACCTGAAAAATGGCAATAAATTCATCTTCAGATATTCTTTTCTGTATCCATTCGTCATAGCAATTCAATAAGAAAGGATATACCGTAGCAACTTCTAGACGATGAATACGAATAAGGTATTTTCTGATTTTCAAGTTGTCTTCGCGCTTTGGATCTAGCAGTCGCGAGTAATAATCAGCGAATTTATGTAAATCCTGCAAATGAGGTAGTGCATCACCTTGATTGATTTTCTCTTTGATTTGAAAATAGATTTCGCTTTGTTTTACATCAATTCCATTCTTAGTTAGATAATGACGGATGAATTCAGTCAGACCATCTGACAAGAGATCTTGCATTGGTTGCCAATATTTTTTGTAAATCTCTTCTTGCTTATCTAAGTGGATTCGCATGAAGAAGTAATTACGAATCAGATCGGCTTGTGTTAACGCCCTACCTTTGGCATTAAGGCTCTCAAACACAAGATAAGGATCATCATTTGTACTGAGTACAACACTGACGACCGAAAGATTACTGCAAATTACCTTTTGAACTTTTGATAGCTCTACATTTAGCTGTCGTATTTTTTTAGAGAAAAATTCGTAACACTCAAGTATTCCACCCTTCTCGCTCTGTTCTTCGTTCCGAATAAGTTTATGGAAAACTTCGCGATCCATTTGTGTTGGCTGCAACTTGTAATAGTCCAGACCATCTTCGTGGGAATTTACTAAAATTGTGTCGTCAATTTTAGCGGCAAGTCTTTTGTCATCTGTCTGTTCCGCATGATCTCTCAAAGCGCATAGCAGGATAAAAATAGTCGTTAATCTTTGTTGTCCGTCAATCAACAAATACTTACTCACGCCTTCTGGAATAGCATTTGTTGGCATAGTGACAATCGATCCCATGAAGTGAGTGCGGGGATTCTCTGACTCACAAAGTTCAACAAGATCGTCCCATAAAATTTGCCACTCAGATTTCTTCCAGCTATAAGGACGCTGAAACAAAGGTACAACATACTGTTTTGTCCCTTCGATAATTTGTTGTAGCTTTGTTTCTGATGCCTGCATCGATCATGCCCCCTTGCGTTTTA
>JBBRQX010000098.1:0-8274 GCA_038225745.1 Pseudanabaenales cyanobacterium
ACGTGGAGAGTCTAGCTCTACTCCATCCCCTGCTTTTTGTGGCGGGATGGCGCAACTTGGCTCGGCGAAGCGTAAAAAACACTCCTTGCTCGATGGGAATTTAGAAACCCCATCCTCGCGCAGCAGGGTGGGGTAGTTCATTAATATGTTATTGATTCTGTGGGTGAAATCAGAAAAAATCTTCTCACGATGGTGGAGCAAACGCCGTGCAGAACAATCTTCTATAAAAACTCATTTTTAAATTAATGAGAAAAAAATTTCCTTGGTTGCGATCGCTATTGGTTTTAAGCTGTGCTGGGCTAGTAATTTCGCTTGTCGTTCCCTTACTCGATCGCATTATTCAAATTTATCAACTTGTTGCTATCTCGTCACCAATTTTGGGCGGCTTTGTCGTTCTCTTGGTAGTAGGAACATTAGCAGGATTATTTTTTGTTCTCTGGCGATATTCACGTCTATTTCAAGCAGAACCATCCAAGCCGCGCCCGATTCCTAAAGCACCCACCGACAAGATCGAAGCGGCTCAAGATAGTCTTGAAGCATTAGAACGTCAGGTCGAGCAAATCCAAGATGAGGTAATGCGCCGATCGCTTTCTGAGCAAACAGAACAACTCAAAAAGAATTTCATCCGTCAAGAATTGCGCGTAGTCGTGTTTGGTGTTGGCTCCGCAGGCAAAACTTCGCTAGTGAATGGATTACTCGATTTAGCAATTCATGATATTGAAAGCCGAGGTGAAGTCGGTGCAACGATGGGAACTACGCAACTAGGTAAAGTTTATGCACCTGTAAGATTTCAAAATCTGGATATACCCGTACAATTTACCGATTGCCCTGGCATATTAGAAGCAAGTGCCTTGGGTGGCGATCGCGAACAGGAAGCGCGAAAAATTGCCACAGAAGCGGATTTGATTGTATTTGTCGTTGATGATGACTTGCGGCAATCGGAGTATGAAGTTCTCAAAGCGCTTACTGAAATTGGTAAGCGGACAGTTCTTGCTTTTAATAAAATTGATCGCCTCACCAAAAGCGATCGCGAAATTATTCAAACTAGTCTGCGATCGCGTGTTTTAGATTTAATCGCGCCCGAAGATGTCGTTGCGATCGCCGCTAGCCCGACTACAATTACGCTCGAATCTGGCGAAGTCATCACTCCCACACCCAAAATTCAGACTCTACTCACTCGCATTCTCGACATTCTCAGCTATGAAGGCGATGAACTGGTTGCTGATAATGTGTTATTGCGATCGCAAAGATTGACAGAAGAAACTCGTGAAGCTCTATCACAGCAACAACAAGCTGAAGCCGAGAAAGTCGTGGAGAAGTTCCAATGGTTAGTAGTTGGGGTTGTATTCGCCACGCCTTTACCCGTTGTCGATATGCTAGCCACAGCCGCAATCAACGCCCAAATGGTTGTCGAAATCGGCAAAGTCTACGGTTGCGAAATCAATATTGATCGCGGTAAAGAATTAGCAAACTCGCTCACCCGAACTCTGGTTAGTCTCGGCATCGTCAAAGGCGTAGTCCAAATCATCACCACATTAATTTCCGTAACTGTGGTGGGGCTAGTTCTCAAAGCGACCATTCAATCGGTAACGGCGGCTTATCTCACAAGGATTGCTGGTAAGAGTTTTATCGAATATTTTAGCCGCGATCGCGATTGGGGTGATGGCGGTATTGCTGAAGTAGTGCAGCGACAGTTTCAACTAAATCGCCGTGATGAGTTTCTCAAAATATTTGTGCAGGATGCCGTAAATCGGGTCATGGTGTTGGTAAAGCAACAAATATAGAGTTAACTAAATATCTGTAACGCACGCACAGCGTGCATTACAAATATTTAGTTAACCCATTGCCCCTTTTTTGTAGAGTTCAGTTAGTTCAAATAGGAAACTAAGACTTTGCTCACCAGTCATCGAGATCGGTGAAAAAGTATCTGAACTCGAATATTTCAAAATAATATCGCGTACTTCAGATTGATTAGTAATCTGTACCACCTTCATCGACCATACACTGAAGCTACGATGCTCAATTGTCGAAAAATCAATCAATTCCGCATTAACATGTCGCTTATCCAGCAGGATGCGATTATAGGTTTGGCTGACTGTGCGCCGACTACCTTCTAGTACCTGTAAAAACATTGAATCGCCAAAACTCAACATCCCTGTAATCCCTACTTTTTTGTTATTGACTTCAGACTTCTGCGAAATTTCAATGAAGTCGGGATATTCTAGTCCTGCGATCGCCTGACTGACATAGATTAAGCGATAGAGAGCCATAATTCTATTTATTGTAAAGTTATTAAATTTATATATTGGGTAAGTAAGCATGGAAACTCTTAAAATGCAAAAGGCTGTGGCGATCGCTACAGCCTTTTGCGTTTTATTATGCATACCTATTTAAGACTATCAAAAATCAACGCGGCAATTCTTATTTTAAAAATCAATTTTGTTGAAAGTACGTCCTAGATAGACTTTCAACGAAAAAATTATTTTCATACTCCCTTAAAATCTAAGAATTAGCGTTGCGGCGCGGAGCGCCATAATGTCTAATCTTTCACTGGGAAGGGAGTAGCAAGCAACTAGAAAAGCCGCTTTGCGGCTTTTCTAGTTTTTTACCCATACTGAGACTGAGCCGCCATTGCAACGAAACTCCGCCAAGCCTTCATCATTCGTTGTTATCGACTCATCTACATGTTCAGTAATATCGATATAAACACTATTGGGATGACCGACATTCATCCATTTTCGTCCATCCTCGCCATTGCTCAGCACTACTGCCATACCACCAAAATGTTTGTCATCGCCTAATCGCGTCCAGCCAATCGTATTGGGATGATCGAAATAGTCCAACTGCTCGCCGTAGGCATAGGTTTGACGTACCGATAGAAACTTATCTAGTAGCCATTGATGGCTCTCAATCCAGATTTCGTACTCATTGCCATCTTTACCCCAATCTTTATAATGTGTGCCATAATAATCAGCATAAAAGATACAAGGATATCCTTCTTGACGCAGCAAAATCAGCGCATAGGCAAGGGGCTTAAACCAAGCTTCAACGATTGACTCTAGGGACTGCAATGGCTGAGAATCATGGTTATCGACTAAGGTAACGGCAAGCGTGGGCTGTACTTGCACCAACGTATTCTCAAAAATCTTGCTTAAGTCATAATCTTCACCAGCTTGACTAGCAAGATGGAAATTTAAGTGCAAGGGCGCATCAAATAAGTCAACCTTGCCCTCAGTAACGGCAATGAAATTATTTAAAGCTTCTACTTCGTAAGACCAATACTCTCCCACCGCATAGAGATCGCATTTTGCGTGGTGACGCACATGATCTAGCCATTCCTGAAAGAAACCTGCTGATACATGTTTAACCGCATCAAATCGGAAGCCATCTACATGAGTCGTATCATAATTCCATTCGCCCCAATATTTGAGTTCTCCTTGTACTTCTGAATTCTGCATGTCAAGGTCGCAGCCCATTAAATAATCAAAGTTCCCCTTCTCTTGATCAACATCTGTATCGAATGACTTACCCTTGAGTAGATAGATGGCATCCTCGCCTTCATTATAGACATTATAATCGATCGCATTAAAATGCCACCAATGCCACTCCATTGTCGAATATTTGCCCTTGCGCCCCTCAAAGGTAAAGTGAGTCCAAGCTTGGATTGTTTGGTATTCACCGATCGCCTGATTGCGGTTTTCCATGCTAAATGGGGTTGCTTCCATTTCTTCTTTTTGATCTGCACCAAGTTTGTGATTGAAAACAACATCGGCATAGATAGCAATTCCTGCCTTATGAGCCGCTTGTATCGCGTGAATGTATTCATCCTTAGTGCCATATTTTGTCCTGACTGAGCCTTTTTGATCGAACTCACCGAGGTCAAAAAAGTCATAAGCACCGTAGCCGACATCCATACCGCCAGCCGTACCTTTATAAGCAGGTGGCAACCATAGAGAAGTAATGCCAATTTTTGCTAATTCTTCAACTTTCTCGGCCACCTGCTTCCACAAACTGCCATCATCTGGCATATACCAGTGAAAGTACTGCATCATTACGCCATTATGGTCAGACATGGTTTTATATCCTTTGTAAAAGAGCTAGGAAAATCATTTTAGCAAGTTTAGGTTTTCAATTTTTAAGACCCTCACCCCAAGCCCCTCTCTTTTAGGAAGAGGGGCTTGGGGTGAGGGCAGTCTTCGTTCCACTTAATATCAATAACAAAAATAACTTGTTACACTTTATGTCGTAATCCATCAATTCATACAATTCACTCAAGAAGTTAGTCATGCCATTGCCAGAATTGATACATACGAGTAAATAATCTTTTACCAATCAATTAGGAGAGCAATCATGAGTTTACAAGAAAGAGCTAAAGCGGCTGCTAAAAATATTGAAGGCAAGATTGAAGAAGCTGTAGGCGACCTCACTGGCGATACTAGCAAGCAGGCCAAAGGTCAAGCAAAGCAAGTCGAAGCCAATATTCGCAATGCATCTGAGGATGTAAACGACAAGGCTGAGGATGTAGCTAATGCTGTAGAAGATAAGGCTAGACACGCAGCCGATGTTGTCAAAGACAGGGCTAGAGATGTCAAAAACGCTATTGACTAAATGGCATTGCTTCTGTAGCTGACTATCAAAGATTTTTCGATTACTAATTTTTTGGAGACTATAAAGATGATTTCACAAATTTACCGATCATTGCTCACTATTGGATTGTCTGTATTCTTTTCATTTGCTTTAGTTTTTGGATTTAACGTTGAGAACAGTTGGGCCGCAGGTTCGTTTACGCAGCTAATTAATTTCCCTCGCACTCCGATCGCCTCAATGGAAAGGATGAATGCAGCTACAAAGGATCTTGAAGGTAAAGCTCAAAATGCGATCGGCAATGTGACTGGTGATGCCAAAAACCAAGTCGCTGGCAAAGCAAAACAAGCCGAAGCGAAGACTCAATATGCGGCTGAAAACACTAGAGACAGAATGAAAACAGATGCCAAAAACCTTGAAGGCAAGGCTCAAGACGCGATCGGTAATATGACAGGCGATCGTAAAGATCAAGCTATTGGCAAGGCTAAGCAAACGGAGTCAAAGACTCGTGACTTGATAGAAAATGCGACAGACAAAGTTAAAGGCATGTTTGAATAAGCTTTTGTAAAGCCTATGGATGATATAGAAAGTCATCCATAGAAACTTTTAGCTTTTTAATGCAGAAAGTTTTGAGTGGAATCTGCGATATGAAGTTTACGAACTTAACTAATTGGGTTACGCCTAATCAAGTCAGCCTAGTTAGTACATGCGGTACAAAATACTGCCCAGTTCAATCAATTAATTAAAAGGTTTATTAAAAGTCATGCCTGACGAAATCGATAGAGAAATCACGTCTAGAAAAGTTACTTCTGATCTCAATTCTCCTGTGAATGGATATCAAGTTTCTGAAGAACAAAGAACTAGAGTTGCTAATGATGGTAGTTCTAATGCGGTGATCGTCGGTGTTTTGATGTTCTTAGCTATAGGTGCGGGGGCAGTTTTATACTTCCTCAGTAGTCGTCCAGCCCCGACCCCGATCATCATGCCGAATCCAGTTGGCACTGTTAAAGAAAACAAATCAACAATCATCGAACGAAATAACACAACTATAAGAGAAACTAGTCCAGCAACGCCCCAACCTACTCCTAGGGTTGAGATTATTAATGTTCCTGCGGCAACAGTAGCTCCTGCTCCTGCGGTGACAGTCACAGCCCAGCCGACAGCTGCACCAGTTGTTCCTGCTCAGACGGCAACGCCAGCGCCAACCGCAGGTGCGGGTAGGTAGGCAAAAGAAACCTTAAAACCGAAAAAGCTGTAGCGCGCGCTACGGCTTTTTCGGTTTTGGGTTTAATTATGCTTTGCTACTTAGTTGAATTTTAAAACATAAATTCCAGAAAATAGAGGTAGAGCTTTGCTCTACCTCCATTTTCTGTTGCAAATAAACAGCGACTCATTGAGATTGTCAGGTAAGATGTGCAAGGTGTGAAATCTGGAGAGGAATCTGGTCTTTAAAAAGAATATGTTTGAAAAATGCCAAAACCATATAAATCTAAAAATCTAAATATAATCCTCACTACTTTTGTATGGCTGTGTATTGATATCTCTGGGATTATTTTCTTAGCTCAATCTCAGCAAAAAGTTGAGGCTCAAGGAGAAATTCAAATTTATACTGAACAATGGTTAAAAGTTAAAAAAGTGACAGGAACTGTCAGGTATCGTAATTTATATAACTATGATAATCGTCTAGCAAAAGTAGGCGATCGCTTATCTTCTGATCTTCTGAAATCTTAAAAACGTTTTTCTAATCACTTACAAATAATCCAATAATGCTTCCTCCTTTTATTGTTTTAGACCCGATCCTTGAAAATTGGTTGCGCGAAGATATTGGACGCGGCGATCGCAGCACCAGTGGTTTATTTCCAGATGGTAACGCCCCCATCGGCAAGGCGGTATGGATTGCTAAGGCTGATGGTGTTGTTGCTGGTTTAGCGATCGCCGCCAGAGTATTTCAATTGCTAGATAGCTCGGTAAATTTTGTGGCGATCGCGCAGGACGGTAAATCTGTTAAGTCGGGTGAACTAATTGCCGAGATTACTGGCAGTCTTGCTACGTTGCTCATGGGTGAGCGAGTGGCTTTAAATATAGTCATGCGATTATCAGGAATTGCCAGCGCCACGGCAGAATATGTCAAGGCGATCGCAGATACAAAAACATATCTAGTCGATACTCGCAAAACTATTCCTGGGATGCGACTGCTAGAAAAATACGCCACATTTATCGGTGGCGCGATCAATCATCGCTATGGGTTGGATGATGCAGTGATGCTGAAGGATAATCACATCGCGGCGGCGGGTGGGATTACTGAGGCGGTGCAGCGAGTACGAGGAAATATTCCATTTACAACATCCATTGAAGTAGAAACAGAATCAATCTCGCAAGTAAAGGAAGCAATTCAGTTAAATCTAGATATAATTATGCTGGATAATATGCCAGTAGAAGTTATGCGCGAGGCGATCGCGCTAATTCGTACATATAGTCCTCGTACTAAAATTGAAGCTTCAGGAAATATTACAATTAACACTATTGCTCAGATCGCTGAATTAGGTGTTGATTATATTTCCACTTCGGCAATGGTGACGCGATCGCATTGGCTCGACATCAGTATGCGAATTAGCTCTTATAGCGCTTTGCGATGAATCTAAACCCAGATTTTTTGTAAAATCCCAGCAAAGCGGGGATTTTACAAAAAATCTGGGTTTGATCGCAATTTGCTGTAATTTTAGAGGAAATGATGAATAGTGCATATCATTCTCTGTAGACCACCACTAATTTCAGAAAGTCAATATGCAAGAAAGTATTTTCACGACTGTAATCTTACCCGTAGCTTTAGCGATGATTATGCTTGGCATGGGACTCTCTCTCAAACTTGAAGATTTTCAACGCATCACAAAATATCCTAAGGCTGCTTCGGTGGGATTGTTTAGCCAAATTTTTCTATTGCCAATCATTGGTTTTACGGTCACAAAAATTGTCTCAATGCCACCAACAATTGCCGTGGGATTGATGATGATCGCGATCGCACCTGGTGGCGTGTCATCAAATATGATCACCTATCTTGCAGGTGGAGATATTGCATTGTCTGTAACCCTCACCGTATTTAGCAGCCTGATCACCATATTTACGATTCCCTTATTTGCAAATCTAGCTCTAAATCACTTTCTTGGTCAGAGTTCTAATATCTCTTTACCGATTGGCACAACAATGGGACAAATCTTCTTGATTACGATTATCCCGATTGCGATTGGCATGTATGTAAATTATCAATTTCCCAAACTAGCGCACAGTTTAGAAAAAGTTACCACTCGTCTGGCGATCGCCTTTCTTGTTTTAATTATTTTAATTCTGGTGATTCGTGAATGGAACAAATTGCCTGAATTTATCTTGCAAGCAGGATTGGGTGTGGTTTTGCTTAATTTATCATCTATGGCGACAGGTTTTGGAATCAGTAAATTGCTTAAACTCAATACTGCTCAACAAATTTGTGTAGGAATCGAAGTTGGAATTCAAAATGGAACTTTAGCGATCGCAATTACGGCAGGTATTCTGAACAATCAAGACATGGCAATTCCTGCGGCGATTTACAGCCTATTTATGTATTTAACTGGGTTTGTTGCCATTCTCTATGGCAAAAGTTTAACAAAATCTACTGTAATGAGAACATAATGGAATATGCAATCGATTTTGGGACGA
>JBBRQX010000099.1:0-8237 GCA_038225745.1 Pseudanabaenales cyanobacterium
CAGAAATTTCTTCATAAGATAAACCTTGAATTTCCCGTAACACAATGGTTTCGCGAAAGCTAGAAGGTAAATCTTGAATCGCCTGACGAAGTTGTTCATAAAACTCTTGCGTAGACATATTTTCGATCGGACTAGGAGCCGCGCTAGGTAAGTCCCAAGTCATTTCATCACCATCACCAGACATAAATGGTGCGTCGATCGAAACGGAACTGCCAACTCGTTTACGCTTACGCAACTCGTCATAAAACAAGTTGGTGGCAATCCGACTCAGCCAACCACGAAATTTTTCAGGTTCTTGCAGGCGTTTGATATTGCGATAAACACGCAACCATACTTCCTGCGCTAGATCGGCGCGATCTTGCCAGTCGGGTGCGAGTTTATACAAAACCTGATCGACGTAGGATTGATTACGCCGCATAAGTTCTGCAAACGCAGACCTACTGGTTTGCGCCTCGGTTTGGCACAGTTGTACCAATTCAACGATGGGAAGCTTATCGACAGGCACGGAGTTAGAGGGCAAACACCCTGCGCTGGTTGACCAAGATAGGCTATAACTCATCAACTAATCGCTCCTACTTGGCTTAAATCTGTACATATATAAAAAGAATATGTTTTTACGTTCAAGAGGCAAGACGAGTAGATAAGGAGGTTTGTTCCTAACAAAACGGGGCTTTAGTTGATAAGTAGAATTACTGTAAGTTTTGTCTAAATATCAAACTTAAACTTATTTCAAGAGGGATAATAGCAGTTAGTTTGTACATTTTTGCGAATCTATAGAACTGCTAAGACTTTTAGCTTGTTTTAGTTTAGACATCTTGTCGTGTAATTAAACTTGGGGGGAACATTTCACATGGCGTGAAGAGTTCCTCCAATCCTAAGGTTTGGAGCCGTGCTGACCATCGTAAGATTTAACTGATCACCTTATATTTAGTTTTAATTATCGCAAGGTGACTAATCGATCGCCAATTAAACAACTAAGATTAAGACCAAAATAATTCAAACCATTGCAGACAAAAATTAAATGAAACTTAAAGTCGTTATTCACGAAGCCGAAGAAGGTGGTTACTGGGCTGAAGTTCCTGCGATCGCTGGATGTGCAACCCAAGGGGATACTTTTGAAGAGCTACTTCAGAACCTATATGAGGCAGTTGAAGGATGCTTGTGCATTGATGTTGATACCCAGCTATTTGGAAATCAGAACAATATTAGGGTTATGGAAATTGCTGTATGAAATCAGTTTCTGGCAAAGACTTCGCTAAAATATTAGAGAGGAAAGGTTGGGTACTCTTGAGAATTCAAGGTAGTCATCACATTTACGGTCATCTTGATAATGCCAATAAGATCTCTATACCTATTCATGCCAACAAATCTCTAAAAACTGGGCTTTTGAGGCACTTTATGAAACAGGCAAATCTATCAGAACAAGACTTATAAGCAAGAAAATCAAATCTAGCAAACTAGTTTAGCTACCAGAAAAATTCAGTATAAAAATATGCAGCGATCGCAATGGATATCAGTTTTGACAGGTGTTGTCACCGTGATTTTGGGAGTGGGTTATTTGATTTTGGTGCAGGTGCTTGATTGGCGCGGCGGCGAAATGTTACCTGCTCCTGTCGATCTTTCTTTACTTTTGTTGATGTCACGCTTCGCGTGACACTAAAGTAGAGAGAGACGCTTTGCGTCTCTCTCTACTTTATGGGTTTTATGAAACTAACCAGAAAAGGTCATTACAGCGTGAAGGCGATGCTCGATCTGGTGGTTTGGGCAAAACGTAAGCCCGTATCGGTACGCGAAATTAGCGATCGCCAGTCGATTCCTGCGCCATATTTAGAAAAAATTTTGATCGCGTTGCGCCAAGCCGATTTGGTGGAGTCGAGTCGTGGTGTGCAGGGTGGTTATCGGCTAAAGCGATCGCCTAAAGATATATCACTAGGCGAAATTTTATCGGCAGTTGGTGAAGATACCTATCCATTGCCACGCCTGAAACCGCAAGAAAAACTTGCCTCCGACTGGGTAACTTTTGCACTTTGGCAAAGGCTTGATCGCAAGCTCAAGGATGCTCTTTATAGTATTTGTTTAGAAGATCTGTATTACGATGCCCGTAGCTGGCAAGCCTCTCAGGGGCAAAGCGCAGGATTTATTATTTAGAGCGATCGCTCTATTCACAGCGCAAGGCGCTGACATAGAACCCAGATAATTTTTTGAAAGTGCCGCTTCGCGGCACTTTCAAAAAATTATCTGTATTACTCAAACCCTAAATAGGCTATAAGACTATAATAAAGTAAGGAAATCTTACTTTCTATATTTCTGAATTATCAAACTAGGAAGTTTAATATGCTTGCTAAGTTAACCTCTAAAAATCAGCTTACACTTCCTAAACGCATTAAAAAAGAGATTGGAGATGCCGAATATTTTGATGTCAAGGTAGTGGATGGACAAATTATTCTTACGCCTGTAAGAATGCAAAGTGCTAATGCTGTGAGGGCTAAGCTTGCAGCTTTAGAGTTGAGTGAACAGGATATTGCTGACGCAGTGGCTTGGGCGCGGAAGTCATGACCGATCGCTTGCGGGTGGTAATTGACACAAATTTGGTGCTATCAGCTTTAGTATTTGGTAAAAATACTGCAAAATTGCGACTAGCTTGGCAAAGCGATCGCTTTATTCCTTTAGCTTCTAAGGAAACTATCACTGAGTTGATTCGGGTGCTTGCCTATCCGAAGTTCAAACTGACAAGAATTGAACAAGAGCATTTGTTGTCAGACTATTTACCCTATTGCGATACGGTGTTGATGCCTTCTCAATTACCTTTGATTCCTGAATGTCGCGATCCTTTTGATGTACCTTTTCTTGTTTTAGCGCTGGTTGGGCAAGCAGACTATTTGGTTACAGGCGATCGCGATTTGCTTTGTCTTGTCGATAGTTTTTCTTGCCCGATTGTCACTGCCGAAAAGTTTTTGGAGATCGTTAAATAAAGTTGATTTTACGCAGAGCTTCGCTCTGCCCTTAACCTTCAACACCTTCTTCCGCAAGAGAAGGGGAGAAAACCCCAGTTATTTTCTTGTTCGCATCTCCTGCGGGAGAGGAGCTAGGGGTGAGGGTTTTAGTAAATTCTGCATAAGGTGAGGAACGAATCTGGCGCATGAGGTTTGCCATCTCGATCGCACCCATGCCAAACTCCCAACCTTTATTACTTTTGATGCCAGCCCGTTCTAATGCTTGCTGCATCGTGTCGGTAGTTAATATTCCGAAAATAATCGGTACACCTGTTTGGTAAGAAGCCGCCGCCACACCCTTAGAAACTTCACTTGCCACATAGTCAAAATGAGGCGTATCACCACGAATGACCGCACCCAAGCAAATAATCGCATCATAACGTCCTGAAACGGCTAATTCCTTCGCCACCATTGAGACTTCGAGACTACCAGGAACCCACGCATAATCAACTTGGCTACCAGTCTCCGAAACATCAACGCCATGGCGCAATAGTGAGTCTTGACATCCTTGGAGGAGTTTGCCGACGATCAGGTCATTATATCGAGCTACCACGATCGCAAAGCGCAAACTATCAGTATTGACAAAGCTGCCTGAAAAAACGGTCATAAAGTTAATTTAAAGTCACAAATAAAAAGTCACAAATGGTTAGGAGAAACGCTATGCGCTCCTCCTAATATAACTAAGCTACAAAAGCATTCAAAATGCCAATGACAATTACGAATGCTAGCCAAATAAGGGAGCCGAGAAATAAAAGGGGCTTGGTTTGGTTCCAAGAGCTTGGTGATGCGTAAGCAACGGGTACACCAATCACCAAAACGAAGGAAAACAGTACAAAAGCTGCTAACAAAAGCTGGAATAAAATAGTCACTTTTTTAAACTCCGAAATTCTAAATCAAAATATTATGATAAATCCTTTACACCAAGTTACCAGAAAATGCGTCTCTCTTGGGATTGCTACAAAGCACCTGCGGCAGTGCGATCGAGCACGCCTTCAGATAAATGTGTAGTAATATTTCCAGACTGCAAGATCGGGCGACCTTGTGCGCCTTCAGGATAGTCGATTACACTCACGCCGCCATTACCTTGCTTAAACACCCAAAATTGTTCAGGTGTAAAACCAAATAACAAACAAAGGATCGCTTTGTTGACGGCATCATGGGCAACGACTAGGGCCGTCTCACCTGCGGGAACTGACTCGACAATTTTTTGCCAAACGATCGCCACCCGATCCCAAACCTGTTGCAAATTTTCGCCTTCAGGCATTTGCACGGTTTCGGGTTGATCTTGCCAGATAGTGAGTTGACCAGCAAATTCGGCTTCGATTTCATGCTCAAATTTACCTTCCCATAAGCCATGAGAGATTTCCTTGAGTTCATCAAATAGCTCAAGTTTGATTTGCGGATGCTTGCTTAAAATTTCTAGAGCCGTATCTTTAGGACGCAACATCGGACTACTAAAGGCTTTGTCAATTTTGACTTTTGCTAAAAATTCGCTGGCGCGTCGGGCTTGAGCATGACCGTTATTATTAAGCGGCACATCAATTTGTCCTTGAAAACGCTTCTGGCGATTCCACTCAGTTTCGCCATGACGAACTAGTAATAGACGCGCCCCATGATGATTTTTCCTGAGGGGAGGGAAAGGCGAACCAGAAATATCGGCAAGATGGCTAGCCAAATTCAGTGATTCTAGTTGGACACCATCGGTAATGCTTGTGCCTTGAAAATTAAGGACGCTAATGGCGCAATTGACTTGTTGAATATTGTGATAAAGGCTGATGGGGATACCGATCGCTGAACAAATCAGGGCGCGATTGATGCCACTATGCCCCACCAGTAAAATAGTTTTACCTTGATGCTTAGGCAAAATTTCTGCCCATAAAGCCTTTGCTTGCTCGAATAAATCGAGAATGGGATAGCGATCGCCTAGTTGAAATTTTTCTGGCTCATTTTGCCAAAGCTGATATTTTTCTGGAAATTCTTCTTTAACTTCACTGGAGAGCATTGACTCCCATTCGTTGAGATCGATTTCTAATAAATCCTCAGTGGCTGCTAACTCTGGCGGATTAAAATTTTCAGACAAGATAAGTTTAGCGGTATGCTGAGCGCGAACTAGAGGGCTAGCATAGGCGACATCAATATTTAGGCTTGCCAGAGCTTTACCTGTTAGCTTGGCTTGTTGCTTACCCTTATCGGTCAAGATAGACTGCAATTCTGGGCGATCGTAATTACCTCGTCCTTGGATTTTGCTCAGGATATTAAAATTAGTTTCGCCGTGACGGACTATAACTACTCGCGTGCTCAGAATCTTGCCCTCAATCTGCTTTTGACTACTAACAATACTAAAACATTATTAAGAAATTGTAACGCTCAATGCTGCGCTATAATATTACGATAGGCTTAACATAGCTGATAGCTGAAATGCATCTACCTGTTAGTTAAGCGATCAAGCTTACTCACCAGAATCATAAACTTGAATCATCAAGTACGCTGTTTTACCTATAGGCTGAATGCTATGGGCAAATGGTGTAAGCAACTTTTAGATAGTCTGATAAACGCCAGTCTAAGGAATAACTTGTATTCTTTTAACGAAACCCCACCAATTTTCCATACAAAGCAATATGTCTAATCATCGTGATGTCAGAGCAGACACAGCAATCAGTTACTAGCTTCGGTACATAGCTAAGTGACTGATTGACGATATGGACAGGTTGCGATCGAAATTTTTTTTCTTGTTTTCGTCATTGGTATGTTGTGTTTTGAAGCCCTTACGAAGACTTTTTGAGTCTGTTGATAAAGGGCTTGAAAGATATTTTTTAATATTTTTTTTATACGAAGTTTAGAAAAAATATTTTTCAGGTAGGTTCTTAGGCTGGCTCTCTTGAATCGAAGAAATTCTGAGGAAATTGAATGCCAAAACAAATAATTATTGCAGAGCAGTATCGAATTGCTGCTGTGTTTAGCGAAGATCAAATTGAAGAAATTGTTGTTGCCGCAGGAACTCACCAAGTTAGTGATATTTACTTAGGCGTTGTCGAAAATGTTTTAACCAGTATTGATGCAGCATTTGTGAATATTGGCGATGGCGATCGCAATGGCTTTATTCACATCACTGACCTTGGGCCTTTAAAAATGCGGCGATCGTCTGGTTCGATCAGCGATCTGGTTGTACCGCAACAGCGCGTGCTGGTGCAGGTAATGAAGGAGCCAACGGGTAATAAGGGGCCACGCTTAACTGGAAATATCTCGTTACCCGGTCGTTATGTGGTGCTGCTACCCTTTGGTCGGGGTGTAAACCTATCTCGCCGTATTCGTAGTGAGGCTGAGCGGAATCGACTTCGCGCACTTTCAATTTTGGTCAAGCCTGCGGGTATGGGCATTTTGGTGCGGACTGAGGCGGATGGGATGCCTGAAGAGCAAATTATCGAGGATCTTGATAATTTGCAGCGTCAGTGGGAGGGCATTCAACAAGATGTGGCAACTACTCGCCAGCCGACTTTGCTTGATCGCGAACGTGATTTTGTGCAACGGGTATTGCGCGACTTATACAGCACTGAAGTTAATCGGATCGTCACTGACACTGCCGATGGCTTACGACGGATTAAACAGCATTTGCTGGGTTGGGCTGATGGCAAAATTCCCAATGGCTTGATGCTTGACTATCATCGCGAGCGCACGCCGATTTTGGAATATTTCCGAGTCAATGCAGGTATCCGTGAAGCGCTCAAGCCCAGAGTGGATCTGCCTAGTGGTGGCTATGTGATCATTGAGCCGACTGAAGCCCTAACTGTAATTGACGTTAACTCTGGCTCATTTACTAAGTCACAAACCTCCCGCGAGACGGTGTTATGGACAAACTGTGAAGCTGCCGTAGAGGTTGCGCGTCAAATGCGCTTGCGAAATATTGCTGGCGTAATCGTCGTGGATTTCATCGACATGGATACTCGCCGCGATCAGTTGCAACTGCTCGAACATTTTAATAAAGCTTTAAAGGCGGACAAATCACGTCCGCAAATTGCACAGCTTACAGAATTGGGGCTAGTTGAGCTTACTCGTAAGCGCCAAGGTCAGAGTATCTATGAATTGTTTGGTCGCCCTTGTGCTACCTGCGGTGGTTTAGGGCATTTGATGCATTTACCGGGAGAAGCGGCGGGTCAGCCTGTTGACACTTCGGCTAAAACTTGGGAGTCAAAGCAGTCGAATCAGCTTGATTTCACTTCTGAGTATGAAGATGGTGATTCTGATTTGGGCGGTGGAATGGAGCCAAATTTAGTTAACCATCCTAGCTATCAAGAGCGGGGCAATCTGCGTAGACGCGGTAAACGGGCGGCTCTAAGCAAGGAATCGCGTGAGCCAGAAAAAGTTATGCCCGTTATCGATGTGCGATCGCGAGTCGAGCCACGGGTTGAACCTCGCGTTGAACTTCGGATCGAGCCACGGGTTGACGCTGTAGTTGAAGCCCGATTTGAACCACGGATCGAGCGCGAAGTCGTGTCTGAGCGAGCCGTACCAACTAAGTTGTCTTTGCCCAATATTGCTGCGCCCAATATTGCTGCGCCCAATATTGCCGTACCTGTTATTACCGCTAATGTTTTGCCATCTAAGGCGATCGCCGAGCCGATTCCAGAACTAGTTGCGGTAATTGATGCTGAGCCTGTAGTTGCTCCTGAAAATGCGCCCGATCGCCCTAACAAGCGAGAAATTCGTACCAAGGTAATTGAGCCGCCAGAGTTGATTGTGGTGGAAATGACTGAAGAAGAGCAGGATGTTTATTCACTAATTGGCATTTCGCCTCTGGTTTTAGTTGATCGCGAAGTCAAAGATCCGCGCAATGTGATTGTGACAGTGGCGCTGCCCGGACAACCGCCGAAGATTGCGAATAATCTTGGCAATCTGCGATCAATTGCCGAATCAAGCTTTGATTTGGTTCCTGAATCAAACTCGGAGTCAAATTTTGAATCAAGTTTTGATGTGAACATTTCCGTGGAGCAAGAAGATAACTTTGTAGGTAGTTTTGCTGAACCAGAAATAACCGAGTCGTCACTTGAAGATATCAATGATTCTGTGACTGGTACTGTGAAAGTTAATCCAAGTTCTAGCGGTGTAATTTTAAGAGTAAATCGTCCACAATCATCTGAGTCTCAGGATGCGGATGAAAATTTAGAAATAAAGTTTGAGTCTATGGAAACTTCTAAGGAGTCTGTACCAATCCAGTCTCCTGAAGCCTCACGACGCAAGCGATCTTCA
>JBBRQX010000100.1:0-8226 GCA_038225745.1 Pseudanabaenales cyanobacterium
ATCTTTTGCCATAAGTCACCTTTTGTGGTAGTTTCAAGATACACAAAATTAATAAAGCCAGATCTCGATTAGCTTTAACTTTCAAAAAGTCACAGTCGTCATTAGGAATGTTTGAGCGAGATTAACTTTTAGAAAGAAAAATTACTTTTTTTTGCTAAAAGTTTCAATTTTTTATATTTTGGCTTATCACTATCGATAATGTCAATAGGTTAGACCAGTTTTGTTTGATAGTTAAGGTTTGGTAATGTTACCCTTGCTATCTATGTAAATAGCTAGTTTTACCTAGAATGCTGATAAAAAAGCATATAACTTCGTTTTAAATTGAGTTG
Organism: Pseudanabaenales cyanobacterium; assembly: GCA_038225745.1. Classification (GTDB taxonomy): domain Bacteria; phylum Cyanobacteriota; class Cyanobacteriia; order Pseudanabaenales; family Pseudanabaenaceae; genus Pseudanabaena. Next base: position 330 of record JBBRQX010000100.1, read on the forward strand.
GTAGTTAAGTTAGACATGAACACATCAACTACGTTATCCGTTACAAAATTTGAAAAAGAATTACTTGGCAATCTCAAGTGGCTTGCGGAAAAGCTGGAGAAGCTTGGTAATTTAAGGAATGAAAAAATTACCGCATCTGTTGCTTTGCGCCATGCGATCGCCATGGATGCCTTGATGCTTGACGAGATGTCATCAAAATCTAAGATTTTGATCCATAAGAAAATTGGTAAGAAAACTGAAATTCGGATTGACCGAGATTCAGTATTGAAATTCAAACAAAATTTCGCGGATCGCTCTACAGAAAATACTGAAGATGATTTCATCGCTATGAAGCTTGATCACGAGATTTTAGGTAATCTTAAATGGCTTGCCGTAAAATTGGAGAATCTCGGTGATTTGAGCAAAAATTCGGTTGGAGCATCTATTGCTTTACGTCATGCGATCGCCATGGATGCCCTAATGCTCGATGAGATGGATGAAGATTCTCGTATCTTCATCCAAAGGAAAAACGACAAAAATACTGAAATCCGAGTTGATAGAGAGTCAGTTCTTAGCTTTAAAGAGACTTTTGCTAATAATTTAGTGAGCTAAGTACTTAACAATATGACTCAGGGTAATGACGAATCAAACACTTCCCCCGAAGAAGCTAAATTAACAGAACCCAAAAAACTTTTACCTTCTGAAGAGTTTTCTTTGGTAGAACCTCAAAAGCCTTCATTGCCTAAAGAAACTATGGCTACAGTGAAAGATCAGACAAGATCGGATCTTGCTATTGGATTGCTTCGGTTAAGTAAATGGATCATTATTGGAATTGCAGTTTTGGTAACTATAGATCTTGGAATGAGCAAACTTATTGCATGGCGATTAATTGAAAAACTGAGCGAACCGACAGCACCAGTCAGTTCTCCTCAAACTGGTACATCTGCCGCAGCAAGTCCAGCGCCACCTAGTCCAGATAGCCCAGACAAATCCAGCGATGCAGCCCCAAAATTAATTGCTTATAAGGATTTGCTCAAAGAAGCCTCTTTAAACAAGGAATTATTGACGTTGTTGCTGACATCGCAGACGGCTTTAGTTAGTGGAGCTTTGGGTTTTTATTTTGGTGGTAAGGATAACAACTAGTCTGGCGATACAATCTTAGTAGCCGTAATAACTTTTAAAATATGCAAGTCTCTAACAAGTCTAGTTTTGAAAATATATCTAATAATAATGAGGAGCTATTTCCTAGTTTTGACAGCAAGAATCCGCCTAATCCACAACTGATTGATGCTTGTGTACATTGTGGATTTTGTCTTTCTACTTGTCCTAGTTATCGAGTGATTGGTAAAGAGACAGATTCGCCACGCGGCAGAATCTATCTAATGGATGGAATTAATGAAGGCGAGATTCCTCTTTCTCCTGCGATCGCCCAGCATTTTGATACCTGTTTAGGATGTTTGGCTTGTGTGACTACTTGCCCTTCGGGTGTGCAGTATGACCAATTGATCGAATCAACTCGCGCCCAAATGGAAAGAAACCATCCGCGATCGCTTCCTGAAAAATTATTACGTCAATTTATTTTCTCAACTTTCCCCTATCCCAATCGCCTCAGAGTATTGCTTGCGCCTCTGTTGGTTTATCAGAAACTAGGCTTACAAAATTTATTGCGATCGACTGGCTGGCTCGAAAAACTTCTGCCCAAGCAAATAGCGGCAATGGAATCAGTATTACCCGAACTGACTCCACAAGCTTTTCAGGACAATTTGCCTGAAGTAATTCCTACGAAGGGTGAAAAGCGTTATCGCGTTGGAATGCTACTGGGCTGTGTGCAGCGCGTATTCCTGCCAGAGGTGAATAATGCCACGGTGCGTGTATTGGTAGCCAATGGTTGTGAAGTGGTAGTTCCCAAATTGCAAGGCTGCTGCGGAGCTTTATCGCATCACCAAGGGCAGGAAGCGCAAACTCTGGAACTTGTTAAGCAAACTATTGATGCTTTTGCGGATTTGGATCTTGATGCAGTATTAGTTAATGCTTCGGGTTGTGGACATACGTTGAAGGAATATGGTCATATTTTGAAGGATGATCTGAAGTATGCCGAGAAAGCAAAGCTATTCTCGCAAAAAGTGAAGGATGTGCAAGAATTTCTCGATCATGTGGGATTAACGGCAAAGCTTTTTCCTTTGCAGGATAAACCTTTGGCGATCGCCTATCAAGATGCTTGCCATATGCTCCATGGACAAAAAATCAGCCTAGAACCACGCCGTCTGCTGCGTCAAATTCCGAATGTTCAGCTAAGGGAATCCATTGATGCGGCGCTATGTTGTGGCAGTGCAGGAATTTATAATATTTTGCAACCAGAAGTTGGTGATGAATTAGGAGAGATGAAGGTGACGAACCTCACAGATACGGGCGCTCAATTAATCGCTTCGGCAAATGTGGGCTGTATTACCCAGATTCGCAAGCATTTAAATTTGCAAAATAAAAATACTCTACTTATGCATCCTATGGAGCTATTAGACTATTCTATTCGCGGTCAGAAACTTGATCAAGTTTCTAGGTAACAAAGCCCAAAAAGCTGTGGCGCACGCACAGCGTGCGCCACAGCTTTTATTACATCCAGAGCAAGACTACTCCCTTCCCAGTGAAAGATTAGGCGTTGCGGCGCGGCGCGCCGCAACGCTAATTCTTGGGTTTTAATGTCTATTTTTATACTGGGAAGGGAGTAAATCGCAAAGTTCTTGGTCAAACATACCTAAAGCTAGTCATTTCTACTTTTTTTGTAGCTGATTTTGGTTAGCTGTGCTAGCATCTGTTATGAATCGTCATGGATAATAATGGCAAAAGTCCTTGTACTAAACGCATCCTATGAGCCGCTGAACATCACCAACTGGCAGCGAGCGATTGTCTTGCTTATAAAAGGCAAAGCTGAACAGGTCGAGCATAATGGCAGGATCATTTATCCTGGGATGCCGTTACCGACTGTGATTCGGATGCTGCAATATATCAGCATTCCTTATAAAGAAATTCCCCTTACTCGCCGTAATATTCTGCATCGTGATGCTCATGCTTGTCAGTATTGTGGGCATACAGGCGATGACCTCACCCTCGATCATGTGATGCCGCGATCGCGTGGTGGCGTTGATAGTTGGGACAATATTATTACTGCTTGTGTGCGTTGCAATGTCAAAAAAGGTAATCGCACTCCTAAAGAAGCGGCAATGCCACTGCGCAAGCAGCCGCGCCGCCCCCATAGTGGTTTGCATTTTGAGGTTACTAAATATTTGCGATCGGGTAATCATAACGAATGGGAGAAATATATTATCAAGTGACTAGCTCGGCAAAACCCAAAAAGATTTAACGCACGCTGCGCGTGCATTAAATCTTTTTACGTTAGAATTGTGGCGCGAAGCGCTGCGACTCTAATTGTTTGGTAGAAAGGGAGTAGCTACTTAGCGCTAGACTTTAGATCAATACAAGAAAAAGCTAATAGACGTTTAATAAAAATGACAAAAAATGTATGGATATTTCCTGGACAAGGCTCTCAGGCTGTGGGGATGGGCTTAGACCTTGTGGAAGTGGGCAAAGATAAGTTTGCTAAGGCGGAGCAAATTCTCGGTTGGTCGATTCTGGAAAAGTCGCAGACTGATGCGTCAGAGCTTGCCAAAACTCAATTTACACAGCCTTGCTTGTATGTAATTTCCGCGATCCTTGCGGATGTATTAAAAGCAAAGGGTGCAAAACCTGATGCAGTTACAGGACATAGCTTGGGTGAATATAGTGCGCTTTATTGTGCGGGTGTGGTGGATTTTGCGACAGGTTTAGAACTGGTGAAGCAGCGATCGCTTCTCATGTCAGATGCAAGCGGCGGCGCGATGACTGCGTTGATTGGGTTTGATCGCAATGCTTTAGAAATGGCGATCGCCCAAACCGAAGGCGTAATTCTTGCTAATGACAATAGCAATGATCAGGTCGTAATTTCGGGAACAGAAGTTGCCGTAAAATCCATTTGTGAACAGGTGAAAACTAAACGAGCAATTCCTCTGGCGGTAAGTGGCGCGTTCCATTCGCCCCTAATGGCGGATGCTGCCGCGAAGTTTGCGGCGATTTTGGAACAGACATTTTTTAATGAGGCAGAAATTCCTGTGATTTCTAATGTTGAGCCAAATGATGCCACGACTTCGGGACAGATATTGCGCGATCGCTTAATCAACCAAATGACTTCGCCAGTACGTTGGCGAGAAATTTGTTTGTATCTGGCGGCGCAAGGATATGAACAAGCGATCGAAGTTGGTTCTGGCAAGGTTTTGACGGGCTTAGTTAAGCGTACTGCTCCCAGTTTGGCACTGATGAATGTCAGTACATTAGAACAGGCGATCGCTCTGTAAATTAGAAAGGGTGCTTTGCGCCCTTTCTAATTTAGTAATTCTGTAATTTTGTCGGCTTCTAACGGCTTAAATAAATAATATCCCTGACCCGCATGACAATTGTTGGTTTCTAGAAATCTGAGCTGAGCATCAGTTTCTATGCCTTCAGCAACCACATTGAAACCAAGATTTATTCCCAAAACAATAATCGCCTTGACAATTTCTTCATCTTTAGAATTATGCCCCACGCGAGAGATAAACGATTGATCGATCTTTAACGTGTGAATTGGGAAGCGGTGCAAATAGCTGAGCGAGGAATAGCCTGTGCCAAAATCATCAATGCAAATTTTAATCTTTCTCTCTTTTAGTTCACTTAAGATTTGAGTCGCTAAAGAAGTCTTTTCGATCAATATGCTTTCAGTAACTTCTATCTTTAAGCTTGAATTACTAATATTAGTTCTCTTTAATATTTGTTCGATTTGACTAACTAAATCTGGTTTAGTAAACTGCTTGCCAGATAGGTTGACATTCATCGTGAGATCTGCGGCGGATGGGAATCGATCTTGCCAAATTCGCAACTGCGTACAAGCTTTTTCTAATACCCAAAAGTCGATCGCCCCAACTAGCCCTGCATCTTCAGCAAGTGGAATGAATTCGGCGGGAGAAATCAAACCTTGTTCGGGGTGTTGCCAACGGACAAGTGCTTCAAAGCCTAATATTTGTCCTGACTTGAGGCTGACAACTGGTTGGTAATACACCCGCAACTCTTGCCGATCTATCGCCCGCCGTAGATCGTTTTCTAACCTGAGCTTCCTGAGAGCCTCAGTGTGCATCGAAAAATTAAATATTTCATATCTGTCACGACCTTTGTCTTTAGCCCGATACATAGCAGCATCTGCATCGCGTAGCAATTCATCTGGCTGAGTATAGTGGCTGGAGTTTAGAGCAATGCCAATACTCGTACTAATAAATATTTCATTGCCATCGATTAATATTGGTACTTTCAATAGGGCTTGGATTCTTTGGACAACTTCAATCACATCATTTATATCTTCAATTTCTTCGAGCAACATGACAAATTCATCACCTCCGAGACGTGCGACTGTATCGCCACCGCGCAGACAATCAACTAAGCGCTTTGCCACAATCTTTAATAATTGATCGCCTGCCAAATGCCCTAAACTGTCATTGACCACCTTAAATCGATCTAAATCTAAAAAGAGAACTCCAAACTGTTCGTCTAAATATGCATTATTTAAGTGCGATCGCCTTTGAGATAGTTGTAAAGCATGACTGAGACGATCTAGAAATAGTGCGCGATTGGGTAAGCCTGTTAGTGCATCATGAAACGCATCATGACGCAATTGCGCCTCCATTTTTTTGCGCTCCATCAGTTCTGTTTGAGCGTTTTGATAGAGTTCTGATTGATGGATAGCGATCGCACATTGATCGGCGATCGCTCTTACTAAAGACAATTCATTATCAGTCCAAGTTCGTTCGCGATCGCACTGTCCAAGGCTAATTCCACCTATATAAATTCGTTGATAAAAGAGAGGTGTACCCAAAAGAGACAAGATACTACATTTTTTCCCTAAAGCTTTTACCTCCTGTGCAATATCATCATCATTCATTTGATGAATCGCAATCTGTTTTCCCTGTATTAATTTATCTCGAAAATATTCATGGAAACCACAATTGGTTCCAACGATTGCGCTACCGAGATCGCCACTATATTTACTAACATAGTTCACGCGCATTTGCTGTAAATCGTCTGGCTGGAAGATCAAGCAATAACTCACCTGTAAAGCTTCGTGTAACAAATCGACTGTAGTTTGCAATACATCAGCTAAAACGAGAGTCTCTCGCATTGATTGGACAATGCGATTAATGATGGTTTCGCGCCATGCTTGCTGCTCGATTTGGGCGATCGCTTCTTTTTGTTGGCGACGCAGGGCAAAATCTTGGAGCGCACGTTGCAAAACGCTAGGCAACCGAAACAAACGATCTTTCAAAACATAATCAGTCATCCCCGCTTTGATACATTCAACGGCAGACTCTTCCCCCAAACTACCTGTAATCAAAATAAACGGAATATCCTGCCCTGATTGTTTGACAAAGCTAAACGCTTCCAATCCATTAAAGCTTGGCAGTCGATAGTCAGACAAGACCACATCGTAGGTTTTAGATTGTAAATATTGCTGACATTCGAGTGACGTAGTAGCAATGTCATAAATAAAAGATAAGCCTGTGGAATCTAGAGCAAGTAGTGTGAGTTCTGCGTCTTCGGTATCATCTTCGACAATCAAAATCTTCAGCGATCGCAGATCCTCTAACTTCTCGGATTCTTCTAACTCTGACATCAAGTTTTCCATGGTTTACAGGCGCAAAGATATTGGCTTAGAGCTTTTATTAAATTAACAGTATTTCAGCACAAATCCTAGTACATAGATGTTAATCGAAAGATGGCATCTGATTGATCATCATCCAGTAAAATCCTACCTGTTGTGACATCTCCACAAATTGCTGAAAATCTAAAGGTTTAACGATATAACTGTTGACTCCTAAATCATAACAAGCTTTTAGATCGCAATTTTCAGCAGATGAGGTCATCACCACGACAACAAGGTTACGAGTGCGCGGAGAATTACGAATTCTTTCTAGAACTTGAATGCCATCGATTTTAGGGAGCTTTAAGTCTAAAAGCACTAATTTTGGTAATGGCTGTGTCGGTGGTTGCCCATCGCGTCCAAATAGATAATGAATCGCCTGCTCTCCGTCTGAAACTACGTCTATCTTGTTGACAAAGTTGTAACTATCTAAAGACATTTGGATTAGCTCAACATCATTGGGATCGTCTTCGACAAGCAAAATTTTGGTTGGTTCCATATATTTAGATCGTATAAATCACTTAAAATCTCAAGATTTGGAAAGTATTCAAGAATTGTTTGAGATCCCCCCCAGCCCCCCTTTTTAAGGGGGGAGAATTAATTCGTCCCCCTTTTTAAGGGGGATTGAGGGGGATCTTTTAGAGCTTTTAACCTTAAAAAGTAATTCTTAGATAGTGAGCGCAAAGCGCTCACTATCTAAATCTTGAAAAAGAAAGTTGCACCTTGTTCGGGATATCCTTCCGCCCAAATCGATCCGCCATGTCGCTGGACAATCCTTTGCACGATCGCAAGTCCAATGCCAGTACCTTCAAACTCTTTTTCACTGTGCAATCGTTGAAAAGCCCCAAAAAGCTTGTCAGCATATTCCATTTGAAAACCTACGCCATTGTCTTTAATTCTTATCGTACTATCTGGCAAGCTATCGATCGCAATATATGGTCTAGGCTGGTTGCGGCTAAATTTGACTGCATTGCCAATCAAGTTGCTAAAAACTTGTTGCAAAAGTATGCGATCGCCAACCGTAGTTGGCAAGTCACCGATCGCAAATTCGACGATCGGGTTATGGTGAGGATCAGTACAAATAATCTTGATCGCTTCATCTACTAGTTCTCGAATTAAGATCTGCTTTGACTCTAATGGTCGCCGTCCGTAGCGAGAGAGGGTCAG
>JBBRQX010000101.1:0-8132 GCA_038225745.1 Pseudanabaenales cyanobacterium
TAGAACAGGCGCTATACTGTAGTCTAAAGATTGAATTGTATGTTATTTTCTGATTAGTCGCTTAGCCACTTTTTCAGTGAATATATACCGAACTCTAAAAACATTCATAGTTGGAAAAATGAGCGAACCAACTCCCTACGAGAAACTAGGAGTCAGCGATGAAGCCTCCTTTGAACAAGTGCGTGATGCACGCGATCGCCTATCGCGCGAAAACGAGGGAGATGAATCTCAGCAAGAAGCGATCGAACTAGCTTACGATGCCATCCTTATGGATCGTTTACGAGCTCGCAAAGAAGGCAAGATCGCCGTCCCCGATCGCATACGCTATCCTGAGCGTCTAGCTGCGGCGCTACCTACGGCGGCTCAAAATAATGCCCAAAGCCGTACCCCATCTTGGTTGTCAAAACTGTTAGACACACCCAGTCAAAAAGACATTTATATCTCGCTGGGAATTTACGCAGGGCTTGGCTTAGCGAGCTTTTTAGTGCCTCTAGCCACGACAACTTGGCTAGCTTTTGGATTGCTTAGTAGTTTTTATTTAGTAAATCGCAAAGAAAATCGCACAGGTCGGGCGGCGTTAATCTCCCTATCGGGAATTACGGTGGGCGTATTGCTTGCAGTTTTGACTGACAATATTTTGCTGTTGTCGCGTGTGATTGGTGCTGGCATTTTTCCAAGTCCGATCCAAACTGTAATTATTTTCTTAGTAATGTGGTTACACGCTTGTTTCTTGCGTTAATCAAATATGAACTTAGGCAACGTAACTTTTGGGATCGCCCAACTTAACTTCGTAATTGGTGATTTGGTCGGCAACTGCGATCGCCTACTATCTGCCGTCCAAAAACTTGCCGATCAAGGTGTGCAATTAGTTCTTACGCCTGAACTATCACTTTGTGGCTATCCGCCCCGCGACCTGTTGATGAATCATCAATTTGTGCGGGATACGCAAACAGCGATCGCCGATCTTGCCTGTAAACTTCCCCATGATGTCGCGGTATTAGTGGGGACTGTTTGCGTAAATCCTAACGCGAGTCAAGCAGGAGGCAAGCCATTATTTAATAGTGCCGCCCTGTTGCAAGGTGGTAGTGTTCAGCAAATTTTTCATAAGCGATTGTTGCCAACCTATGACGTATTCGATGAGGATCGCTATTTTGCGGTGGGGAATGGCAGTCAAGTTTTTACGCTAAATTTAAAAGATGGGTCATCATTGCGGGTGGGCGTGACCATTTGTGAAGACATTTGGAATGATGAAAATTTTTGGGGAAAACGTAGTTATGCCGATGATCCCGTTGCCGAACTAGCGGCAAATCATGAATTAGATTTACTGCTCAATTTATCAGCTTCACCCTATGCCGTTGGTAAACAAGCTTTGCGCGAGGCGATGTTGAGTCATAGTGCGATCGTGCATAATTTACCTTTGCTCTATGCCAATCAAGTGGGCGCAAATGACGATCTGATTTTTGATGGACGCAGTATGGCTTTTAATAGTAAAGGCAAAATAATTTCCCGTGGCAAGGGATTTGAAGAAGATTTATTAATAATTAATTTTGAAGAATCAGCACTAAGCGCTAAGTCTCAAGCGTATGAAAGTGATGATGCCGAAATATTTGCGGCTCTAGTTCTCGGTGTGCGGGACTATGTGCAGAAATGTCGATTCCGCCAAGTCGTAATTGGTTTGAGTGGCGGCATTGATTCGGCTTTAATAGCGGCGATCGCCACAGAAGCGATCGGCAAAGAGAATGTATTAGGTGTGCTGATGCCGTCGCCCTATAGTTCTGAACATTCGATTAGCGATGCGATCGCCCTAGCGCATAATTTAGGAATCTCCACACAAATAATTCCTATTCAGCCAATGATGGCAGCCTTCGATCAGAGTTTATCCGTTTTATTTGCAGAACGCGATAGTGATGTCACTGAAGAGAATTTGCAATCGCGAATTCGGGGAAGTTTGTTGATGGCAATCTCTAACAAATTTGGACATTTACTGCTCTCGACAGGTAACAAATCTGAAATCTCAGTCGGCTACTGCACGCTGTATGGTGATATGAATGGAGGACTAGCGGCGATCGCTGATGTGCCAAAAATGCGAGTATTCTCTATTTGCGAATGGATAAATCGTACAAGTTCCAATTTATCCATTAAGCAAGGAATCTCGGAAGTAATTCCTGTAAATATTATCACTAAGCCTCCCAGTGCCGAACTCAAGCCCGATCAACTCGATCAAGATTCGCTCCCTCCTTACAACATTCTTGATGATATTTTGGAAAAGCTGATTCATCAACATCTCTCTACTACTGAAATTATCGCAACAGGACATGATCAAGCGATCGTTGATCGTGTAGTCCGTCTAGTCAAAATCGCCGAATTTAAACGCCGTCAATCTGCACCTGGTTTGAAGATTACCAATCGCGCTTTCGGTTCTGGTTGGAGAATGCCGATCGCTAGCAAAGTTACACCATGAAACTGATATCCGCTATCATTTTGTGGCTAGCAAATAAAATTAGTAGCATTCTTTTTCTTGTCGCTGTGTTGACCGTTCTATTTTGGGCGCGTGATACTCTGGAACCACAAGCACTAAATTTCTGGAATGAAGTTTCAGGAAAAAATAGTCTAGAAGTTGTCAACCGACTAAACAAAGAAATTGATGAGATTAAAGATATTAAAATACCAAATCTTAAAAAAGAGCTTGATAATGCAAAAAAAAATATAGACTTAGGACTTAAAAATGAATGCGAGGCTAATTCTCCATGGTATGAGTTGTATCGTTTTGACAAACAATTAACAAAAGAAAGTGCTTGCAAAACACTTGAAACTCAGTACAAAGTATACTTCGAGACACGAATAAAGTACCTTGAGCTCAATAAAGAACTGGGGAAAAAATTTGCCCAACTTAATAATATAGATAACTTTGGCGGAGTATGGAATTTATTAGAGTTAAATCTCCAAAAGAATTGGGTGCAGATCTTTTCCATTATCCTTTTTGTTTTATTAGCTTCTCCTCTGTGGAAAGTATTGTGCTTTTTTGGATTTGCTCGTCTTGCAGAGAAATCTCCCCCTATTCAATTAACTGAGCCAACCACCTCTGGAGATATTCTCTATAAAAACGCAGAAAAAACAATCGCCGTCAAGGTTGATTCTTCTAATCCCTTGTCGGTAAGGATGGATTACATGAATCAATATGATCGTAATCTGACTAGGCGAACGCGATTATTTTGGAAATGGTCTGCCCCATTTATCAGCTATGCGTCAGGATTAGTCGAGTTAACAGAATTTACTATTAAGAGTGAAGATGAAGATGGAACTGTTGTTCTATCGCCTAAAGTAGAAGATAATTATATTACTGCGATCCAATTACAACAACATTCTGGATTTGTTATTCACCCAGCCTATATTGTGGGGATCTCTGGAAATATTCAATTAAGAACTCAATGGGTATGGAATTTGCATAGCTGGTTAATAGGACAACATCGGTATATTATTTTTTATGGGACAGGCAAACTCTACTTAGAAGGGAAGGGTGGTATATATGTCATGGAAACATCACCAGCAAAGACAAGTCTTGAAAGTCAATTATTGGTAGGCTTTGACAGTCAATTAGCTTATTCAACCATTCGTACAGAAACATTTTGGCCGTATTTCCGTAATAAAATTTCGTTGACTGACAGTCAATTTTCTGGAAAAGGTGTATTTTTACGACAAGCTATCGCTCCAGTAAAAAAGCTCACGCCATTAGAACGAAACTTTCAATTCATTAGTAATCTTACTAGCATAGTCGGTAAGTTCTTCGGTTTTTAGAAGTGACTAAGTAAGTGGGCAAAAGAAACCTTAAAACCCAAAAAGCTGTAGCGCACGCGCAGCGTGCGCTACAGCTTTTTGGGTTTAATTATGCTTGCCTACTTAGATACTGCGTGGATATTTAGCTAATACTTCCTTGAGATATTTGCCTGTATAGGATTTCTTCACTTTCGCAACCTGTTCAGGCGTTCCCTGCGCGACGATTTCCCCACCGCGATCGCCTCCTTCAGGGCCCAAATCAATCACCCAATCCGCACAACGAATCACGTCCAAACTATGCTCAATCGTGATGATGCTATTCCCTTTATCGACAAGGCGTTGCATCACATCCAATAATTTATGCACATCATAGAAGCTTAAACCCGTTGTCGGCTCATCAATGAGATAGAGGGTTTTACCTGTCGCCCGTCGTGCTAGTTCTGTGGCAAGCTTTACCCGTTGGGCTTCTCCGCCTGAGAGCGTGGGCGCAGATTGACCAAGGCGGACATAGCCTAAACCGACATCAACCAGCATTCCCAATTTCGTATGGGCTGAGGGAATATTCTCAAAGAAGTGCATCGCTTCTTCGATGGTCAGATCTAACACATCGGCGATCGTCTTCTCTTTGTACTTTACTTGCAGGGTTTCGCGATTATATCTTGCGCCTTTGCAGACATCACACTGCACATAGACATCGGGAAGGAAGTTCATGGAAATGATATTTACACCTTGTCCAGAACAAGCTTCGCAACGTCCGCCTTTGACATTAAAAGAGAATTGTCCTGCTTTATAGCCTCTAGTTTTCGCGGCAGTTGTGAGCGCAAAAGTTTCGCGAATCACATCAAAAAGCCCTGTATAAGTTGCAGCATTGGAACGGGGTGTGCGTCCGATTGGTGATTGATCGATGACGATAAATTTATCTAGAGCTTCAAGTCCCTTGATTTGGTCAATTCCTTTAGGGGCTGGGACTTTGCGCGAAAAATGATGATCGAGAGAATTGTGCAGCAGATCATTAATGAGCGTGGATTTACCTGAACCTGATACGCCTGTGATGCAAACGAGTTTTCCTAATGGCAGCTTAACATTAATATGTTTGAGATTGTTCAGATAGGCATTGCAAATTTCTAGCTCTTTACCATTCCCTTCACGGCGATCGCTAGGTGTGTGAATCTGTTTCCTTTTGGATAGATATGCACCTGTAAGCGATTCAGGATTCTCTTCAATATCCTTGACATTGCCCTGTGCGACAACTCGGCCACCATGTACGCCAGCACCCGGTCCGATATCTACGAGATAATCGGCGGCGCGAATGGTTTCTTCATCATGTTCGACTACGATCAGAGTATTACCAAGATCGCGAAGTTTGGTTAATGTGGCAAGCAATCGAGAATTATCGCGTTGATGCAAACCAATGCTCGGTTCATCCAGCACATAGAGAACTCCTGTTAAACCTGAACCGATTTGGGTAGCAAGGCGAATGCGTTGGGCTTCGCCGCCAGAGAGTGACATAGTGGAGCGATCAAGGGTGAGATAGTCTAGACCGACATCAAGCAGAAATTGCAATCTCGCTCCGATTTCTTGCAATACCCGATCGCCGATTTGCCTTGTCCGATAATCGAGATCGAGATTTTGGAGGCGATCGCGACAAGTGCCAATAGGAACCGAAACAAAATCAATAATGTTATAACCACCAATGCGAACGGCAAGGGATTCAGGCTTTAAACGTTTTCCTTCACAAGTAGAACAGGGTTGTTCAATTAGATAATTTTCTAACTTCTGCTTTTGCGATTCCCCTGCCTCTTTATATTGCTGTTCGAGGATGGCGATCGCCCCTTCATAGCGTTTGTAATATCCCTCACTGCGTTCGCGATAGAGCGAATCAGGTTTGATTAAAATCTTCTCAGTTGTGCCATAAAAAATAATGTCAATCTGTGACTGGGTAAGTTTTTCCCAAGCTGTTGTAATCTCAAATCCTGCATACTCACCAACACTCGATAAGAGAGAAATGTAATAGGTATGCGTCTTATCCGCCCAAGGTGCGATCGCGGCATAAACTGGCAAAGTGGGATCGGGAACTAGTAATTCTGGATTGAAAGTTTTGATACTTCCCAAACCGTGACAAGTAGGACAAGCGCCATAGGGAGAGTTAAACGAGAACATACGCGGCGATAGTTCTTCCATCACTGCGCCATGTTCGGGGCAAGCAAAGTTTTCGGAGAAAGTGAGTAGATTATTTACTTTCTCAGTCTCGGTAGGATCTGAAGACAAAATCTCAACCATCGCAATTCCTTCAGCCCTTTTCAAGCAGGTAGCCAAAGAATCAGTTAAGCGTTCTTGAATACCATCTTTGCGAATTAGGCGATCAACGACAATTTCGATATCATGGAGTTTATTCTTATCTAGTTCAATATTGTCACTGAGTTCTCTAACTTCTCCATCAACCCGAACTCGCGCAAATCCTTCTGAAGCCAAGCTAGCCAATAATTTTTTATGAGTTCCCTTTTTGCCACGAATCACGGGCGCGAGTAATTGGAAACGAGTACGATCGCCTAATTCCATAATCGCATCGACCATGCGATCAATCGTCTGAGGCGCAATATTGCGATCGCAGATTGGGCAGTGCGGCGAACCTGCGCGACCAAACAGCAATCGCAAATAATCATAAATCTCAGTGACAGTCCCAACTGTTGATCGCGGATTATGGGAAGTTGATTTTTGGTCTATCGAAATCGCAGGACTCAAACCCTCTATGTAGTCCACATCGGGCTTATCGACTTGCCCTAAAAACTGCCGTGCATAGGCACTCAGTGACTCAACATAGCGGCGCTGACCTTCAGCAAAAATCGTGTCAAAGGCGAGTGATGACTTGCCAGAGCCAGATACACCTGTAAATACGATCAGGCGATCGCGTGGAATCGTGAGATCGACATTCTTAAGATTGTGCTGTCTAGCACCCCTGACGTGGATATGGGTATGGTCTGGCATTCGATCCCAATTTATGCTTTAGATAGCGTAAAGATTTGTTACTAGTGTATGCGATCGCTAGGATTTTTGTGGGTTTTACGATTCTGCTTTCTTGGGAAATGCACATTTAACTGTGATCTTCAAATTGGAGCTTGCGCCACCTGAGGCGATGAAAGGTACGCCTGCTTTGGCATCGAGGCTCACGCCAAATTCTAGGGTGACTTCGCTGACTTCGGCACTTCCTAAGTTGCGAAAGGCGTTGAGGGTGCTAACGGTGTAGACACGAACAAGGTTTTGCATCGCTTGAAAGTTCTGGACTGCGCGTTCTTTAGCTGCGGCTTGGGCATTAGGATCGAAGGGAAAGCCACGAGTTACCGAGGTGGGAGTTGCCGCAGTTTCTTCGACTTGAAAATAAATGATGCTGCCGTCTTCGAGTTCGGTGGGGATGAGTTGGGGCATGGTTGATTATTTTGTGGAGAATAAAGTTTGAATCACGGATTAAGCGGATTTCAGGATTCAACTGATTTTTCTGGATGTGACAAAAAAGTCTAACAGATCGAAAAACAAAAATCTGTGTAATTCCATAATCCGTTAAATCCGTGATTCTGGCTTTTTCCTTCTACAGTTTGCCTGTCTGATGTTCGGTCATATACTTTTTGAGGACTGTATTAATCAAAGTCTGATAACCTCTTGGAACTTGTTGTTTGTACCAAGCTAGGATAGTAGGATCGATTCTGAGGGTGACGGGAACTTTGACTGGGGGAATATTGAGGGTTGCTTCTTGCCAAAAGTCACTATCTGTCGCTGGGGCATCTGTGTAGTCAATATCAGAGTCCTGCATCTGTCCAAGGATTTTCAATTGTTCTTGTCTCGATATAGCCATGATAAATTCTCCTTTCTTCTGTATTGGCGCGTCTGACTGAGATAAGGCGTATTTTTTGCTTTCGGATGGTATACACAGCAAGGAGAACAAATTCTTCTAATACACCAATGGCAATAAAGCGGTCTTCACCATAGTCTCTACGGAGGTCGAGCTTTGAGAGCCAGATTCCTAAAAAGATTTCCTTGGCAAATTCAAAGTCCATGAGGCTAATGTATGTGAGTTGAATATGTTATGTCAATACATTTTGTATTATTTAATTAGCTATAGAAAATCTTTACTAAGCTTTTTCCTCGATCGCATTGTGTTCATCGGTAGGGCGATCGCAAAAAACAAAAAAAATCAAAATCACAAATAACCCTGTAGGGGCGAAGCATTCCCACCACAATTTATAAATCCTCAGACTCTCTCTATTTGTTAATGCTTCGCCCGAACCTGACAATACAAGGTCTGAATCACGGATTAAGCGGATTTAAGGATTTCGCTGATTTTTTTGGATGTGACAAAAACGTAA
>JBBRQX010000102.1:0-8031 GCA_038225745.1 Pseudanabaenales cyanobacterium
GGGCTATGGGAGATGTGGTTTATGCAGAAGGGAATGCAGGGTTTTCAAGTCTTGCGACAGAGCCAAATGATGGCAGATAGTGGCAATGTGAGACAGGCCGAGCTAATGCTGACGCAATTAATTCACTCGCAGCCAGATTTTGTTGAAGCATGGAATCGTCGGGCGGTTTTGTTTTATATGCAAGGTGATTACAAGCGCTCAATTAAGGATTGCCTGAAAGCGATCGCGCTTAATCCTTATCATTTTGGGGCAGTACATGGTTTGGGTTTAGGCTACGCCGCGATCGGCAATTATCACGAGGCGATCGCCACTTTTCGGCGATCCTTAGAAATTCAACCCCATTCGCTCACCAACCAAAGGCTAATTCTTGAATGTACTGCCATGCTCAGCTAAAACCTGTAGGGGCAATTCATGAATTGCCCCTACAGGTTTTAGGTGCTTAATAATTACTATGCCAAAGGGGAGTGCGGCGAACAAAGGCGAGGATGCAAACACCGATACTAATGCCAAGCCATCCACAAATTAGAGTTAGCAAAGGTAATGATTGATTTAGGGTGACGAGAGATGCGACTTTTCCGATGGCTTGGGTTGATAGGAAAGCACTGATTAATAAAATTGCTGTACCGATTTCCCATGACTGTAAATGATTTTCGGTATAGCTGGGGCGATCGCCTTGCAAACTATTCGGCGCAACTAGTTGCAAGAAAAATCTGGCGATCGCGGGGCTAACCAGACAAACACCAAGCAATGCGATCGCACTTTCTGCCGTTATTTTTGTGGGTAAAGGAAGAATAAATAACAGGAAAATACCCAAAATAATCAATGCTGTTCCCGCTAAAATTCCTGCTCCCTGTGGCAATAAAACATTCGCCATCCCTAAACTATCGCGCTCAGTTTCTTGCTTAGCAAGATGAAATTCTTCCCGAAGGGTTTGCCCGAATTGATCGTTGGCACTTGCATTTTCTTTAGTAGTCGATGGCAAAATCGTCATCGCTAAGGGGATCGTGATTTCACTATTATTCCCCGATAGCTGCATCCAGCTTAGTTCGCCATCAGATTCTTGCAATTTGACCACTGACAAAGAAGAGAAAGGTCGTAAATTAATTGCATATTCTGCTGCAATTCCCCATAAACCACTAAACCTGAGATACAAAACTTTTTCGGGCGATCGCAACTGTGCTTGCCATGTAAAAAATCCTGTCAGTCCAGAAGCAGTGAAAGCGATCGCCGCGATCGCCCTGATGTTGGTTGAAAAATCGAGCATTGTCCAAAAGAACAAGCCCAAAACAATTAACACCAAACTATTAAACTGTCGTGGTTGTTGGCTCAGAGCCAATGGACTAATCAAGACAGTTTGGTCAGAATAAATAACCACATTCAATACATCAGTGCTAACTGATTCAATGGTTTGCTTCTTTTTGGATTGCCCCGATCGCCAAGCTAGAGAGCTAGCGATCCCGATAAAAATAGTGGCGGGTAAGATCCACCACATCGCGACAAAAATTTTGGCGAAAGTTTCTGAAGAAATACTCAGCCCCGCGATTAAAAATAACCAATAAATCGTAATCCCAATTAATTGCGATCGCGAAAATAAATAATCTGAATTTTGGCGACATACATTCACCACAGATTTGGCTGTATATATGCCGATCGCCAAGCCCACAAGAAATAAAGTGCTGGCGATCGCGAAGAGACTTGGCTCACTCATCTTTACTAACTGAGCGATCGCCACAATCAGCATCAATAAACCCGCAAAAATAAAGTTCGCAGAAATAGGATAAGTTGCCTGTCTCCAGCCCCACCCGACTTTACCCGATACCAATTGTCGCTGTGAGTGGGAAGGCGAAACTTGCATATTTTCTTTTTACCTAGACAGTTGCGATCGCTTCGTGACGCGCAAAAATCATCCGTCCTGCCGAAGTCTGTAAAGCACTAGTGACAGTCACAATAATTTGCTTACCAAGATGTTCGCGCCCTTCTTCGATCACTACCATCGTGCCATCTTCGAGATAGCCAATGCCTTGAGAAGCTTCTTTGCCTTCCTTGAGTACCTTGATTTCGATCAAGTCACCTGGTAAATAGGTGGGGCGCAAAGCTTGAGCTAGGTCATTAATATTTAAAACTTCAACCTGTTGTAAATTTGCAACTTTGTTGAGGTTGTAATCATTGGTGATCAGAGTGCAGCTTAACTCTTGAGCCAGACGAACTAATTTGGCATCAACGGTATGTAACTCGTCATAATCGGCTGGATGAATCGTGATGCGATCGCCGAACTGATCGCGCATGTTGTTCAGAATATCTAGTCCCCTTCTACCGCGCATCCGTTTTTGATCATTGGCGCTATCGGCGATCGTCTGCAATTCTTGGATCACAAAATGCGGAATCAATAATTGCCCTTCTAGAAATCCTGTTTCCATCAAAGTTTGAATCCGCCCGTCAATCACCGTACTGGTATCCAAAATCTTCGCAGTTACAGTACGGAGGGTTCCATCAGCAATGAGACTACTTTCGACATTGTTGGGATTAATCAAACGCAACAATGCCCGCCCATGGGTATCTGAGAGGGTCATCCCCGAATAAGCAAAGATAATGCTTACTAAAATCGCGGTCAGTGGCTTAATAAAAGCAAAGTCTTCAGAGATGGGGATCAAAAATAATGGCGCTAGCATCAAGTTAGCAACCAATAACCCAAACACTAAACCAACGGCGCGACCCAAAATAGTTTCAATCGGCATGGATCTAACATTTGAATCGATGCGACGGTAGGTATTTTGGACGATCGATCCTGTAATTAGACCAGCAACTGAGCCAATCCCAAGTGTTACCCAACGAAAATTTTGGACATTGATACGGGCGATCGCCTCTGATGGCAAGAAGTCAACGCCGTGGAAGCCAGTGCCTGCTCCCGCGAGGATGAATGTAAAAATGATAATAGCGTCAATCATAAGGCGGAACTCCGCTTGGACGAATAAATATAAGAACGTGAGACTAACTCAAATAATCTCTAGCCTAAAGCTTTAATTGAGTTTAGGTAATACTTTCCCAACTTTTTTAAGCCTTTCTATACAATTCTACACAAATCCAACTGAGCGCTGTCTATTTTAGGGCTTTCGGACAGCCTTCGCTTATCACTGTAGGGTGCGATCGCAATCACAAGGGCAGCTATCTGATGTCACTGGCATTTATCTAATAAAACTTGATGATGTTGTTATTGAATTGATCGCCCACGGGCAGAAGCTCATCCAGTCGGTTGATTTGATCGTAGGAAGTAGCCATTGTTACTTCTATTAGAAAATTAAATTTATAGAAATTTAGTTTTCTGATTCGTTGCAGGCAGTTAGAGAAACCAGAGTAGAGGCAGTCATGAAGAGTTTAATCGTCGCCACATTATTAATAATTTCAAGTTTCGCGATCGCCTTGCCAGTCAATGCTCAAACTGCGATCGTCGCTGCTCTCTATCAAAATCCTACGGCTCCTCAAACTGAAGTTCGCTACGAAAATGATGATATTAGTCGCAATCAAATCATTCTTGCGGTTAATACTACGCCTGAAATAATGGCGATCTCGGAAAGTCTAATCTCTGGCAACAGTTACGATCGCATTGTGACCATGAGCCAAAAAGATAATCTTGCTTGTTTGGTTAGTGGCAAAGGCTCAGTTGATGGTGCAGTCATGTGCGGATTCCTCGACCACGAATAATTAAACCAAAAACCCAGAAAGCGGTAGCGCACGCTGCGCGTGCGCTACCGCCTTTTTGGGTTTTAAACAATAAAAGGGACGCAAAGCGTCCCTTTTATTGTTTAGGCGATGTTGGCATTATTTTTGAGTTCATTTAGCTTTTGCAATCCAAACTGAGCGCGTTTAATTTGCTTCTCGCATAACTCTTCAATTTCAGTACGCACAATTTCAGTACCTTTTTGGGTGTCTGTGGCGCGGTCAAAAAATACGATGCTGTCAACCTGTTTCATCCCAATTAAGCGAAACAGCATATCGATCACGTTATATTCGCCACACTCAAGATTTTGATCGTTTAAGCGCAGCCGATCAATATTGGCAGGAGTGCGATCGCAATAAGCGTAAATCGTTGTCTTTTCGATTTCAGGATTGTCATGGTTGCTCAGCGGTGTCAGTAACCAACCACCTTCAACGTCTTGAATCACAAAATAAATTGTATGTTGAAGATTTTTGGCGATCGCCTTAAGCACCGATGCAATTAAACTAACCGCGCTGGCAGTTTCCTGATCGGGAGTGTTTTGCACCAATAGAGCCACTTGGCGATCGAGAATTTGATCTTTGGTTAGCATGAATCTTTAGTTTATATTCTTGGCAGATCGGCTAAGTGCGGGTTTATTCGTAATTGATTGCAATGATTCTAAAGTCTGGAATATTGCCTCACGCATAGTTGGCTCTGTTTCTCGATTGAGCAAGATCTGACAATAATCAGCGATCGCACTTTCTTGAGCAGCAGGTAAATGATTGCTATGAACGTATTCATTAATTTGCTTAATCGCAATTAGTCTTGCCAGATCATCATTTACCGTAAGCTGAGCAATTAGCTGATCGAAATTATCTTGTTGACGTTGCAGCCATTGCTTAAAAGCTTGACGAACTAAAAGCGTCAAAATCCCTAGGGTTGCACCCAGCTGCAAAATATTGGCAGATGCTAACCAATGATTTTCTTGATTTGACCACACAGCCAAGATTGTATAAGTTAGCAAAACTGTCACCGTGCCACTAGCAACCGATAGGGGCAGATGCCGATAGGGACTTTGCAAAAACTTTTGGATGCGCCACAAAATTACGTTCCAGTTCCAGTCTTGCATCACATACACAGCAAGCATGACCAAGATTCCCGCGCTCGTTGCGGTAATTAATTGCCAATTCCACACCAGCAACATCACCAAAAAAATTGCTAACAAAGCCCATAATGGCAAGCTTTGCTCGCGAGCGAGTCCACGCCAAAGCGATCGCATAGTTTGATGAGCTGGCGATGTTGATGTTGTTGATTCTGGCTGATGAAAGTTTTTGACCACTGGTTGACCAATTTTATCCGTAAGGACTTTACTAGCTACTTTACAAGATTTTAGTCCAAAAAGGTGAGGGGCGCTTCGCGCCCCTCACCTTTTATTTACAGCTTATAATTTTTTAAAAGTGCCGCTTCGCGGCACTTTTAAAAAATTATCTGGGTACTCTGACAGCGCAAGGCGCTGGAGCAGGTTTATTTAGCAGGTTTTTTATACATACTTTGCAAGCTCAGCAACCCAACTCCACACGTGACCAGAAATATTCCAAATAACTGAACTGCATCCAACTTACTGCCCAAAATCGTGAATGCTAAGAACGTGGTAAACACAGGACCGCTAGCACTAACTATTGAGGCTTGGGCTGCCCCCATCATCTTTGTGCCGAAACTGGTCAATAAGTAACCGCCTAAGGTGGTTAGTGAGATTAAGAAGCACATGAATATTAATGAGCCATTCAGAGAGATTGATGACAAGGTGAATGGCAACGTGCCAAAACACAGGAGCAAGATAATTGCAAAGTTAATTGATGTAAAAGAGACAGGATTGAGTTGTTTGAAACAGGCTTGTGAGATGATGATATATCCTGCAAAGGCTGTGCCTGAGAGCATCGCGGCAATTACACCCCATGTATCTGGTTTGCTAACGCCAAAGATATTATAGGTCAGCATGATGCCTACATGAATCAAACCAATCACAAACCAGCGTTCCTTGCTGGGGCGATCGCCAAGTAGCAGCCAAGACAGCAGAACTGTAACCGTCGGGAAGATGAAAAATAGCGTAACTGCAAGCCCAGGGTTCAGAATGCCTAAAGCGACATAAATGAAGGCAAAAGAGGCGAATTGCAATAACGCACTAAAAACGACCCGCCAGAGTAATGATCTACGACTAGGTGTGAGCATTTGCTGCAAGTCGCGGAATACATTCACCCGAAAAACAAACCTAGCGACGAGCCACATAATTGGTGTGGCGAATAGCATTCGCAATAGCAACAGTACGAAGGAGTTGGGGACACTTGGTTTAATCAAGCCGCCGACGCTAAACATTCCCAAAATAGTGGACTGAGAGAAAATCACCCTGACTAAAATATTTTGTAAAGACAGAACCACTGAAGCGCCCAAAACCAACATAAATCCCAGCCACCAATCATTAAGTCGCTTAGTTGGTTGAGCTAGAGGAGGGGCTGGCTCTGAAGAGTTAAAGGGTTCAGTCGGATCGCCTGCATAAGGGCGCGTGTCATTTTGGTTGTATTGCCTAAATTGAGCGCTATTAAATGTAGGGATCTGGATGGCGCTCTGAGGTGGGATTGGGTTGTAGTTGCCATTGCCATTGCTATTGGAAGTAACAGACGCGGTGCTGTTGGCAGATGTCCCTGTGAAGTTAATTGGTGGATTGCTACCCACACCATAGCGATCGCCCGCAGATCGCCGCAAATATTCATCAATTCTTTCAACAAGTGCTGAGAGCATTAACTCGCCTTGTTGTCTTTGGGTATACATACGCTGCATCTGATCATCAAGATCGCGCTGATATGTATCGACATCGCGTTGCAAAGACTGAAATGTGGCGCGAATCACGCCATCAAGATTCAGCATCAGTTGCTCAAAATTCTGAGAATGATCGTTAAGAGTTTGTGAATTAGTAACGATTACATCATTTTTAAGATGAAAGGTAATCGCTTGAGCAAGTTGCTCGATCCATTGCTGGCGCTGGATCTCCTGTTGGTTCATCCCCTGTTGAGCGACAGTCAGCACCTCTAATTCTTTGCGTTGAGACTGAAGACGTTGAATGTCGTCAGTGAGAGCATTTTTTTGAGCTTGTAAAATTAAAATTTCGCGGCTGAGCTTGCCCAAAATATTGGCACGCAAGTCTGACAGATCCTTGGTGACTCCTGCAAGGGTCTGCTCGTAAGAACTATTACGGATATTATTATTCTCCATCTAAGAAATCACCTCGTAACCATGCCGTCTAAATTAATGCTGTCGGAGACTAAGGTTGGCACTACTTTTATTTGAGCTAAAAATTGCTTGCGTCTAGTTTGCGAACTTTATAACACTAATTTGAGCATCTAGCATATTTTGTTTTATAGCTGTCGCCTGTCTTGTTAGGACATAAAACCCAAAAGAGGTTGGCGGCGCTCCGCGCCGCCAACCTCTTTTGGGTTTTGATTTGTCCTGATACAAGTGGCGACAGCTATAAATAATTGCCGATTATTTGCCGATGCAGAATCTGCTGAAAATCTGATCTAAAACTGATTCTGTGACTTCTTCGCCTGTAATTTCCCCGATCGCACTAATCGCATCGCGTAAGTCAATCGTCCAGAAATCAAGCGGTAATTGATCGGCGATCGCAATTTGGACATTATCTAAAGATTGGACGACTCTCAATAAACATGCCTTTTGGCGTTGATTAATGGCAACTTCGAGATTTGCAGCAGCGATCGCCTCTTGGTGGATACATTGCAAAATCGCGGTTTCTAGATCTTCAATTCCTTGATTTTGAGCCGCCGCCGTTTTGACCATAGTTTTGAAACTGGGAAGCCCCTCACCCCCCAGCGCCTCTCCTGCGGGAGAGGCGCTGGGGGCAAGATCAATTTTATTCATTACCAAAATTACGGGGCGATCGCAGATGGTTTGATAAATTTCAGTGTCTTTCTCAAGCCAGCCCACACTGGCATCGATTACCATCAAAACTAAGTCGGCGGACTGGGCAGCTTGGCGCGATCGCTCTACACCAATTTTCTCGACTAGATCTTCTGTTTCCCTAATCCCTGCGGTATCCAAAACCTGAATGGGAATCCCACCCACGACTAATTGCGAATCGACAACATCGCGAGTTGTCCCGGGCAAATCAGTGACGATCGCCCGATCACTACGACTCCAAGCATTTAATAGACTCGATTTACCGACATTAGGACGACCAACGATCGCTACTTTTAGCCCTGTTCGCAGTAGTTCACCGCGATCGGCAGTTGCTAAAATTTGTTGTGATTCCTGCGAAACAGTGACAA
>JBBRQX010000103.1:0-8014 GCA_038225745.1 Pseudanabaenales cyanobacterium
AAAAGAACTTATCAATGGTCTGGAGAAAATCCTCAAAATGTTGGCAAATATGGCGAATTAACTGTTGCAGCACTTCTTGCTTCTCGTAAAAAAGATTTAGAAGTTGAATTTTCTGTTGCACAAGCTCTAAAGGAACTAGGTTTAATTGAAAACTTTCGATTAAATAGAATTACTCCAAATCGTGGTGATTATGAAATATTGGTGCAGAAAACTCCTAACTCCGCAGAAGTGCTAATTACTGATGTTGGGTTTGGAGTTTCGCAAGTATTACCAATCTTAGTTTTGTGTTACTACGCCCCTGAAGGTGCAACCCTGATATTTGAACAACCAGAAATCCATTTACATCCCTCAGTCCAAGCAGGACTCGCTGATATATTTATTGATGTCATCAAAACTCGCAATATGCAAATTATTATCGAAAGTCATAGCGAACATTTACTCAGACGATTACAAAGGCGTATGGCAGAAGAAAAAGATGGATTTACTAATGAAGATGCCGCTCTTTATTTTTGCAAAATGAACAACCAAGGCGATTCTGAGTTAGTACCGCTTGAAATCGACACCTATGGCAATATTAGTAACTATCCCGAAGGATTCTTTGGTGATGAAATGGGTGATCTTGTTGCGATGACTGAAGCCGCTATCAACCGCCAGATGAATGTTGGAGCATAAGAATGTATCAAATTATCGATACAAATGTTCTGCTCGTTGCTAGCAAAAAAGCACCTCAAGCTTCAGAATTATGCGAACTCACCTGTGAAAAACATCTCCAAGGCTTAATGAATACAGGTATTTTAGTAATTGATAGTCAATGGTTGATTATCAAAGAGTATATGAACAAAAACTCTCAAAGTGGACAGCCTAATGCTGGTGATAAATTTCTTAAATGGGTTCTTCTCAACCATACAAATCCTAATCGTTGCGAAAAAGTTTCTATTACGCAAATTGCCGAAAATGATTTTGCCGAATTTCCCCGATCGCCTTCTTTAGAAAAGTTTGACCCATCTGATCGCAAATTTGTCGCCGTTGCCTTAACTCATCATGCCAAACCAGCGATCGCAAATGCCGAAGATAGAGGCTGGCGTAGAAATGAGCAAGCTCTTGTCGAACATGGCATTAAACTCAACTTTCTTTGCCCTAAAACATTTCCTAAAGCTTAAACCTAATAATTAGGATAATAGATGGGGGCGAGTGATTTGCTTCCACACAACATTATTTACAAAAGAAACGTATGGACAATTCATCAATTGCCAATAATAAAAACTAAAACCCAAAAAGCTGTGGCGCGCGCGTCACAGCTTTTTGGGGTTTAAGGTTTCTTTTGCTTAGCTACTTAGGGTTGAGAATTAGTTAACGAATTTTTTTAAGGTCTCAAGAGTCATAGTGTAAGGCGGATAGCGCCACTTGAGATCGAAGCGAAAAGAATTTTTGAGTATACTCTTGCGATGGGAAAATGTATCAAAACTTGCCTTGCCATGATAGTTCCCCATCCCACTATTGCCGACTCCACCAAAGGGAAGTTCGGGATTACCAAGATGCATAATGATATCGTTGAGACATCCACCACCAAAGGATATTTCTTGGAGGATTTGGGCTTGATTTCTTTTGTTGCTAGAAAAGAAATAGAGTGCGAGTGGTTTTGATTGAGCATTGACAAAAGCGATCGCTTCAGAAATTTGCTCATATTCCAAAATTGGCAAAATGGGACCAAAAATCTCTTCTGACATAATTTTAGAGTTAGGGGAAACTTGATCGATGAGCGTGGGAGCAATATAGCGATCGCTTCTCTCACTCTGACCACCGATTAAAATTTCACCTTGATCGAGAAGACTAACTAGGCGATCGAATTGGCGCTCATTAACGATGCGTCCAAAATCTGCACTTTGTTGGGGATTTTCACCGAAGAAAGTTTTGAGGCATTCCAATAGCTTCTCAATTAGTGCTGGTTTAATACTTTTTTGTACCAATAGATAATCGGGAGCGACACAGGTTTGTCCCGCATTATAGAACTTACCCCAAATAATGCGCTTAGCAGTGATGTCTAAATTACATGATTCATCAATAATACATGGGCTTTTACCACCTAGTTCTAGGGTTACGGGCGTTAGGTGTTTTGCCGCAGCTTCCATTACGATTCTGCCGATCGCGGTGCCACCAGTAAAGAAAATATGATCGAACTTCTCAGCAAGTAAAGCTTGATTGGTCTCGATACCGCCTTCAATCGCGGAGACAAAGCTGGGATCGAAGTTGTTATTGATGATTTTGGCGATCACGCTAGAAGTATTGGGCGTATGCTCAGATGGTTTGAGAATCGCGCAATTACCTGCGGCGATCGCACCAATCAGAGGTTGAATCGTGAGGATAAAGGGATAGTTCCAAGGAGCAACAATCAATACTACGCCCAAAGGCTCAGTATGAATATAACTGGAGCTAGGAAATAAATTGATCGGAGGTCCCACTTTCTGTGGTTTCATCCAAGATTTGAGATATTTAAGAACAAATTTAATTTCCGAAAGAGTCCCCAAGATCTCGCTGCCAAACGCTTCGATCATAGGCTTGCGTAGATCGGCGTAAACCGCATCTAGAATTAGCTGCTCATTGTCTTTAATCAGTTGTGAAAGTTTCTGGAGTTGAGACACCCGAAAGTCATAATCTTTAGTCTTTCCTGTGGCAAAAAAAGTGCGTTGCTTGGCAATCATTGTTTGGATATCAAGACTGCTGGTAGGTATTGTCACCATAATTTGTCAATTCCGTAAATTTGATTTCTACACGTTTATCCTTTAATAATTTTAAGCCATCCCAAAAGCGTAAGGTTATATAAAATCAAAAAGCTGTGGCGATCGCCACAGCTTTTTGATTTTATTATTTAATTTTCTGATTTTAGATCGCGTTCCATTAGTCCTTCGACTGCTTGTTGTAACGTAATTTCACCTTTGAGCAGACGATATACATAGCGTGATACTGGCACACTGATTTTTTCGCGATCGCTAATTTCGATCAACACATTCGCCGTATTCACACCTTCCGCCGTACCCTGCACATTCGCGATCGCATTTTCTAAACTCATACCCTGCGCGATCGCATAGCCGATTTGATAATTGCGGCTAAGATTGCTATTGCAAGTTGCTAAAAGATCGCCCAATCCCGATAAGCCCCAAAAAGTTTCAGGTTGCGCCCCAAAATAAACACCGACCCGAATAATTTCCATTAGCGATCGCGTAATTAACGCAGATTTAGCATTTGCCCCCAAATTTAGACCATCACAAGCACCAACGGCGATCGCAATGACATTTTTCAAAGTGCCGCCCAATTCCACGCCAATTGGATCGGAATTTGTATAAACTCTAAAATTTCGTGATGCAAAAATATTTTGGATAAACTGAGCCGCGCATTCATCACTACTCGCAACAACAGTTGCCGCAGGTTTGCCATTCATAATTTCTTTAGAAAGATTGGGCCCTGACAAAACCACAAGGGGATGATCGGGAATCAGCGATCGCCAAATTTGTGATGGTGTTTGACCCGTAATCGGTTCTAGTCCCTTCGTGGCACTGACTAAAACCGCATGAGGCAAAAGCTTAGCTGTTTGCAATTTTTCGACGATCGCCCTTACCCCCTGCATCGAAACCGCCGAGACAATTGCATCACTTTTACTTACGATTTCGGCTAGAGAATATGGGCTATGGCGCGACCAGATTTGGACATGATGATTATTAGTTTGGACTAGATTTGCTAGCGCCGATCCCCAAGCACCAGAACCAATAATCGTCACATTTTTTAAGTCTGATTTCATGTTTTAAATAATTATTTTTTAACAAATATAGGTGGGGGAGTTCCGCGCTCTGTTTGTTTACAAAGACAAGCGGCGCTGTCGGAAAATGAGCCAGAAAATAAATTGAGCGATCGCGAAGCAATGCTATCATCTAAATGTCACATCAAGAGCTTTAATTGATGAGCGAGAGTACTCCCTCATTTCTTCAGGAGGGTTGTCAACAATGATCGAAATGAAGGTGGCTGGGATTGCTATTGATGCGGTCAGCCGTAATCCCATCGTCTTACTGCGAGACACTTTAGAACGGAGAGCATTGCCGATCTGGATTGGTGAAGCTGAAGCAAGGGCGATTAGTGGTGCTTTAGATGGTAGACCTCCAGAGCGTCCGATGACCCACGACCTCATGCTGAATTTTTTAGATGTGTGGGGCATCACTGTGGAGCGCGTCGTCATTCATGCACTCAAAAACAGTACTTTTTATGCGGTGATCACGGTTTCGCAGGGAGACATCAAGAAAGAAATCGATGCGCGTCCTAGTGATGCGATCGCGATCGCGGTTCGGGCTAAATGCCCGATTTGGGTGATGGAAGAAGTAATCCTCGAAGCGTCAATCCCTGTCGATCAGGATGCGGATGAAGCTGAAAGGCGAGCGTTTCGCGACTTTTTGACGAAACTCACGCCAGAGGAGTTGGTTAAAAAAAGTGGGCTTAAAAATAATTAAAAAACCAAAAATCAGATAACGGCGCAAAGCATAGTTATCTGATTTTTGGTTTTTGTCACTACTTGTAAAGAAACATGAGAAAAAAAGACTTAACTTTACACAGCGATCATGGCTGGGAATCAGAAGAAGGATACAAGATATTTGTTGCCGATCGCGGCGCAGTGAGGTTTGATTTCCCTAAGGATTGGATCGTCAAATTCAAGGAAAAGTCCGTTAGTTTCCACGATTTCGAGCCACTAGACGACACAGGCGCATTAGAAATGTCCTTTAATCATTTGCCACCTCATGATTGGCATACATTCCCACTTAAAAAAGCCCTACAACAAGTTCTAGATGACGACAATCGCGAAATTCTCGCTAAAGGTAAAATTACTAGCGCTAATCGTGATGGTATGAAACTGGTTTGGACAGATTTACGCTATATCGATGCCACGGAAAAGCGAGAAGCCACATCCCGCATCTTGATCGGCATCGGTGGCAATGTCCAAGTCCTTTTCACTTTTGACTATTGGACAGAAGGTGAAGAACAAATGCGAATTGTCTGGGAGGCAATGTTGCGATCGCTCCGCCTTGGCTTATTTATTCCTGACCCCACCAGAGGGCATGTTGTTAACCCCAACTTAAATTAATAAGCTAAAAGTTGCTAACTCACTTAAGATGACTTAGAATCGATTGCTTAGCAATTATTATGTTGAATTTATATATAAAATTCATATTTAAGTTGTATTCTGTGGATATTTAGAAGTAATGGGAAAAGTAATAGCAACAGTCAATATGAAGGGTGGAGTCGGTAAAACAACTCTAACTGTCAATATTGCCACCTGTTTGGCAAAAATCCATCGCAAAAAAGTCTTAGTCGTGGATTTAGATACCCAAATCAGCGCTAGTCTCAGTATGATTTCTCCAGCCGAATTTGCCAAGTGTCGCAAAGAAAATCGCACGCTACGAACTTTGGTTAGTCAGGCGATCGACCGTTATGCAGTAAAAGTCAACGAGCCAGACGAAAAGATATATGAAGTTAAAGATATCGTAATTTCTAATGTCTGCAAAGTTCAAGGATTAGATCTATTAGTGGGTGATATTGATTTATATGATGAATTTTTAGTCTCAGAAATGCTCTATAACCGATCGCTACTATATGGAGAAAAACAAACTTTTCAGCAGACTTGGAGCAAGTTCGAGCAGGGGCTCATCAGGGGTATTCTCGAACCTGCCCTCAAAAACTATGATTTCATCATTCTCGACTGCGCTCCTGGCTATAACCTGATCACCCGCAGTAGTCTTGTCGCTAGTGATTATTACCTGATGCCAGCCAGACCTGAACCCTTATCTGTCGTTGGTATTCAGCTATTACAAAGACGGATTGAGAAACTCCGCGAAGCCTATCGAGAAGATAATTCAGTTAATATTCAACTATTGGGAATTGTGTTTAATATGTCCGCAGGCTTTACCCTGAGCCGCTATTACCAAAAAGTAATGGATCGGGTAAGTGCTGACTTTAGCAGCAGCAACATTTTTCAAACCAAAATCCCTAATGATGTAAATGTCGCTAAAGCTGTAGATAGTTTCATACCCGCATCTTTGTCTAATCCCAATTCAGGCGGATCTAAAGCCTTTGCACAAGTAACCGTAGAACTTCTGAAGAAGGTAGAAGTTTCTCTAGGCAAAAAACAACAAACCTCAAGATTGAGCTTAGTTGATTTAGAGTAAAGTAGTAATTCAAAAAGCTGTGGTGCACGCGCAGCGTGCGCTACAGCTTTTTATGGTTACTTAACGCGGCGATAAATTTCTTGAAGAGGAACTTCGATATTGAGACTAGGTAATGTAAGTTTTTGGTCTAGCCGATCGCGGATTTGAAATTGCCAGATATCACTATTCTCAGGCTGTGAATTAGCTTTTGATTTAGAATAATGCTCAATATATGGCTCTGATTGGCTGATGAGTAGATATTCAGCGAGGCTAGGAATGGAGCGATATTTACGGAATTTTTCACCGCGATCGTAGCCCTGTGTTGATGGCGAGAGAACTTCTACAATCAATAAAGGATTGAGAATCTCATCAGTACGCTGATCGTTAAACTCTGGCTCACCATTAATCACTAGTGCATCAGCATAAGTACCACACTGAAATTCTGGAATCCAGATCCGCATATCACCGTTACAAACCTGAAAATCGGTATCACGCAGAGCCGCACCTAGAAAAACCATGGTATTTACAGTAATCAGGCTATGGGGATGAGAACCACCAGACATAATAAAAATTTCTCCATTTCGGTATTCGAGATGCTCTTCGGCGGTTTCAGCGATCGCCCGATATTCATCCAAACTTACAATAGTTGGTTGATTTTGATTGGCATCTTGATCGGTCATATCTGAAGATATGGGCTTAACGAGATCGATAACGGCAGCAACGACCATAACTACACCTTTGACTTAATCTGGCATAACTAATTATATAGCTGTCTCCAGTCTCGCTAGGACATAAAACCCAAAAGAGAGAGGTGGTGCGGAGCCCCGCTTCTCTCTTTTGGGTAGGGACGATCGCTATGCTTTTTTAACCAAAGCCAATTCTTCATCAGTGAAGTCTTCAAAAGCGGCTTGTTGACTGGCTAATAGCTCAACCGTGGCATCAGCGATATCGTTGTTAGCATCGGCGCGATCGCGTAAACGTTGTTGCAAAACTTCCACAGGTGCATCGCAGTAAATGATTTCCACAGGAATATTTTGAGATTGGGCGGCAGCGATCGCTTGACTTCTCAAACTAATGCGATCGTACTTCGCATCCAGAATCACTGTGAAGCCTTTGCTAGCTAGCAAAGAACCTAACTCAGACAGTCTTTTATAAGTCTTGGCAGTCATCTCTGGCGCGTAAATATCATCGCTACCACGTTCCATCAGATCGATTCCCGCGATTTGTTTGCGAATCGCATCCGATCGTAGATAAATTGCATCTTGCTCAGAGGCGATCGCTTTAGCCGTTGTACTTTTGCCTGAACCAGATACACCTGACATGATGATCAATTTGCCCTGTTTTGGCTGTGTATATTCCCAAGCGAGTTTGTAATAAGCCGAAGCTTCGGCTTTAGCATCAGCTTTCACATCCGCAGGAATATTCGGATCGTCAAGCAGGAATGATGTCACCTTAGCCCGAATATAGGCACGCATACTACAATGCAGTGGCAGCAGCACAACTCCTTCGTAATCACCTGTGCGTTCCAAATAGGTATTCAAGAAAATATTCGCGAAATCCTTTCTGCCACGAGCTTGCAAATCCATTAATAGAAAAGCCGCATCGTACAGCACGTCGCTATTACGGAACGGCTCATTAAACTCAATGCAATCAAAAATCTGAATCTGATCTTGATAGAGACAAATATTTTTTAAATGGACATCACCATGACATTCGCGCACTTTGCCCTTAGCAATGCGATCGCTAAATAGTGCAGCATTTTCCACAAAAAATTGTTCGGTATAGTTGCGGGTTTGATCAAGCTGTGCTTGGGTTTGGGCAATACCAATATA
>JBBRQX010000104.1:0-7999 GCA_038225745.1 Pseudanabaenales cyanobacterium
CTGAAGATTATAGACGAATACGACAACCGTGCATATATGCACTAAAGGAAAATCTATGACTTTCACAGTAACAGATTCTAAACGTAATGCGATCGCTGAAAAATTGGCGGATATTAGATCGTTTCAGCACTTACTGATTGCGAATGAGCAGCAACTTATTGGCGAATGCAGCGATTTGGAAATTCGCGATCGCCTCCAAAAAATGTTGGATGACGATCACAATAACTTAGGCATTGTTGAGACTGCGATCGCGGCTTATGGCATCGAAGCTAAGACCAAGGAAACGGTCAGGGAAATTGTACATCAGTCTCAAAAGATGATGCAAAGTCCTGAATTAAGCTTGTACGAAAAAGTGGGCAGCCATGAACTGCTCAAGCACGCTCAAGTAATGTCTGGAATGATCGTTCATAAAGCGGCTCAAGTTGTCGGTGCAGATATTAGCCAAGCGATTACACCACTTAACGCAGTCAATTTTGAAAACCGCGCCCATCAAGAGCAGCTTAAGGGCATTCTTGAAGTTTTGGGAACTCGTGAGTTAACAGGGCAAGAAGCAGATCAAGGTGTCTGGGCAAGGGTGAATGATGCGATGGTGGCACTGTCTGACATTTTTGGCAGTGTGGTTACACAAGCCACTGGTCAGCTAGATTTGAAAATTGAGAATGTCCTGCGGATGGATCATAAAAAAGTAGATATGCTGTACTCAGAAATTGAGAAATGCGAAGATCCACAAAAGATCCAAGAGATGTTTGCACAAGTCTTCCAAGATTTGAGCGTGGGAGCGTCTCACTTCGGAACCGAGTATTTATACTTAGAGTCAAAAGCAAATAAAGCTAAGACTTTTTGACAAATTGTCTATCTAGTAAAGAGCTAAAAGGTTGAATTTGCGCTGTAAATATTTATACTTAGCGCGAAAGTGAGATGCTCCCTTTGAACGTTCATGCAGAAGCCGAAAAGAAGACTGTCTATTCCAGAATTGTTAGCCAAGAAACTAATTTGGTGATTGCCGTCAATTACTTAAATAATTGATGTTGCGTGGAACGAAAACCGCCCCTAGCCCCTCTCCCTGAGCTGCCGTGTACACACAATTCCTACCTGTCTACGTTTTAAGGTTTCGATCCCCCTCAATCCCCCTTAAAAAGGGGGAAGAATATCTTCTCCCCCCTTTTTAAGGGGGGCTGGGGGGATCTTTAGAATCTAACAACATCGCTGATAACTTGTGTATACACAGTAGCTCCCTGAGGGCTGTCTTCGTTCCACGTAACATCAGCTTAGAGATACTTAGCCTAATTAGTCCTTTATTTGTGACCCGCAATGATTAAGTCATGGATGGCGATCGCGCCGATTACTTTCTTGGTCTCTTTAGGTGGAAGTTTAATTTCATCTAGTGATATTAAATGGTTTAAGCAGCTTCGCCGTCCCCGATGGCTGACTTTTGAGGTTCTAATTCCTGTGATTTGGACGGTGATTTTAATTTGTGGAGGCATTTCTGCTTATCTAGTTTGGGAAGCAGAAATGGGCGGTTCTACAGGTTGGTTGATAATGGCACTTTATCTGCTTTTAGAGATAGCGATTATTGCCTATATACCAATTACCCTGCGATCGCGCAATCTTAAATTAGGAACCTTTGTGGGTTTAGTCGGCTTTGGGTTGGGGATATTGCTAACTGTCGTGGTTTGGCAAATCTCTACTTGGGCAGTATTATTACTCGTGCCTTACCTACTTTGGAGTCCCATTGGTTCTTATACCACTTGGGCGATCGCTGGGCTTAATCGTTAAGTTGCAAAAGAGATTTGTACTTGACTTATGCATTTCTATGCAATTACAGCGCCAAGCGTTGTTATAAAGAGACTAAAGGAACCATTGAAAGTGGATATTTCAGAAAAAAATGATTACAACTATCTAGTGCAGCTATGAGTTACTGGGAATTATATATTCGTGAACACGAACGTCATGGTCAATGGATGCTAACTGATATAGCTCTGCCCTTAGCAGATATATATCCTCAGCAGGCTTGGGAATTAGTACTGGGCTATGACCAAGAGCGGCTTGTAGGCGATCGCGCAGCAGCTTCGGTGATATCTTTAATCCAAAAATTTAGCTCTGTAGAGGCAAAAATAAATCTATGATTGTAAATCAGTTACCAGATGGTTGGGAAACGATCTATCATCGCGCCCATGCCTTACTAGCAGCTCAATTGGGCGGACAGTGGAAACGCTCTGATGCTCCACTTCGCTTTTACGAGACGATTGCCGCAATCTCGCATCATGATGATCTTGAAAAGGAATGGAAAGGTAGTCACCTAACTGAAGTTGGTGCACCTTTAGACTTCACCTTAGGAAAAGAGTCGCCAGAAGTATCAGATGGTTTGAAAAAGCACTTGGATGAATCTCGCTATAGAGGGCGATGGGTCGCTATGCTAACTTCTATGCACGCCTGCTATCTTAATCAAAATAAACAAGAAGTCTCCGAAGATTGGCGTAGTTTTCTTAAAACGCAATTACGAAATCAGGAACAATGGCAAAAAGATTTGGAGATAACTAAAGAGGAAGCAGAATATGCCTACGCATTTATGCAATGGTGCGATCGCTTCTCTTTAATTTTGGTACAGCGACAAGTTCCAGAGGATGGCAGAGCCTTAGAGATTACCCATGGCATAGATAATCAACGTTACGATCTGCGCTGTTTAGAGAACGGAAATTTAACCGTAGAGCCTTGGAGCTTTGAAGATGATGAGTTTACAGTTAATGTGGAAGCTTGCTATTTATCAGAACTGAAATACGAAAGTGATGATGCTTTGATCGATGCTCTCAAACAAGCCCCAATTAAAGTTTTGGAATGGACATTTACCAAATACAAATAACCAAGTGGATAAAAGAAATCCAAAGAGATGTAGCGCACGCTGTGCGTGCGCTACATCTCTTTGGGTTTTAGATTTTTTTTGATTTTGACAAGCGTGGCGATCGCTACATTACTGATGAAAATCTTACTCTCAATAAATTTGCGATCAAATATTTTTATCTCAATCATCTCATACTCTAATTGAAACATGGGGATGCGATATTAGAAGCAGTTAATCAAATTGATTAACTGCTTCACAAAGCTAGGTAAAATTTAAATGGCAAAGATTATTGAAACTGCTGTAAATGCTGGTTCGTTTACAACCCTAGTTGCTGCCGTCAAAGCGGCTGGTTTAGTTGAGACTCTCAGTGGTGCGGGTCCTTTCACTGTTTTCGCTCCCGATGATGCAGCTTTTGCCAAACTTCCAGCAGGAACTGTGGATTCTTTACTAAAGGATATTCCCCAACTCAAGAAGATCCTTTGCTATCATGTCGTCTCTCACAAGGTGATGGCGGCAGATGTAGTTAAACTTACATCAGCAAAAACTGTGGAAGGTTCAGATGTAACAATTAGTGCCTCTACAGGTGTCATGATCAATAAATCCAAAGTTACAACCGCCGATGTTGTTGCTGATAATGGTGTTATTCATGTCATCGATACAGTCTTGATGCCTGCTTAAGCTTCTCAATTTTTTGTAAGCTTACATTTCGGAAACCCAAAAAGCTGTGGCGCAAGCGCAACTTGAGCCACAGCTTTTTGGGTTTTGGTTTTTACTATGCTTACAACAAAATCAGAACAATAACTGACCTTGTCAGATTAAGGATAAATCAATGGAAATTCAACTGTCGGGTACTCACCAAAAGACTTACAACGCCATCTTTCAGCATCCGATCGCCCATAATCTGCAATGGCACGATCTGCGATCGCTACTCGGCAATCTTGCAGAGGAAACTGAAGAGCATAATGGCAATCTCAAATATACGCGCCACAATCAAACGCTGACGATTCATCCCCCTCTGCACAAAGACTTTTCTGATGTTAAGGAATTAATGAAGATTCGCCACTTCCTCGAACATTCGGCAGTAGTCGAGCAAGATGTGATAGCCGATGGGATGCATTTACTCGTAGTTATCGACCATCGCGAAGCGCGTATTTATAAAACTGAACTGCATGACACTGTGCCAGAAAAGATCGTACCTTACGACCCAAACGGCTTGCACCGCCATCTCCATAATGTTGATGATGAGACAAGTGGTCAGCGCCAATCTGAATTAAAACCATTCTATGAAGCGATCGCGCGATCGCTAAATGGAGCCGAAAAGATTTTAATCTTCGGTAGCTCGACAGGTTCGAGCAGTGCAATGGATCATCTGATGGCTGAACTCAAACAAAATCATCCAGAACTTGCTAAGCGAGTCGCTGGTACGGTCGTCGTCAACGAACAACACATGACTGAAAATCAGCTACTAGCTCAAGCGCGATCGTTCTACGCCTCCAGTAATTAATCTTTCGTAAGGCACTAGTATGAACAATCCAAAACAATCTCATGATTTGATTTATACAGACTGGACATTGAGCGAAGTTCACTTCGCGCCAGAGCTTTTACATGCAAGAGAAACTGTCTTTACCATTGGCAATGGATATTTAGGCACACGAGGTAGCTTTGAGGAAGGCTACCCCAAAGCATTGCCAGCGACTTTGGTGCATGGAGTCTATGACGATGTGCCTGTTATCTACACAGAACTTGCTAATTGCCCTGACTGGCTATCATTATTGATAATTGTCGATGGAGAGGATTTTCGTCTTGATCGCGGTGACATTTTGCACTACAAGCGGCGACTGGATTTGCGATATGGACTGCTGATCCGTTCAGTACGCTGGCGTAGCCCTAATGGAAAGACCTTGGATTTGCATTTTGAACGCTTTGCGAGTCTGGCTGATCCGCAATTATTGGTCATGCGTTGTCATATTACGCCAATTGATTTCAATGGAGAGATTGAGGTGCAATCCAGTCTTAACGGCTATCCTGAAAATCAAGGCTTTAATCATTGGGAACAGATCGATCAAGGTAAGCTGGAACAGGGGAAGGCTCAGGGAATTTGGCTACAAGTTTTCACCCGCCGCTCCCAAATCGAACTTGGCATGGCGGCTAAAATCGCTGTAATCGGCACTAACTCATCCTTACATATCGCAAGTCCTATTGGCGACCCGACTTTGACGGCTACCTATAAGGCGATCGCAGGGCAGACTATCTGCATAGAGAAGTTCGTGACGGTATTCACATCCCAAGAGACGGAAGTGCCAGCACAAGCAGCACAGGACAAATTGGCGGGACTGCCAACTTATGAATCTCTATTCACATCGCATCAGCAAGCGTGGGATGCCGTTTGGGAACACAGCGATATTGAAATTGAAGGCAATCTCAAAGCGCAGCTAGCGGTGCGATATAACCTATTTCAACTCTTCATCAGTGCCTCCAAACATAACGATCGCGTTAGTGTCTCTGCAAAAACACTTTCGGGATTTGGTTATCGAGGACATATTTTTTGGGATACAGAGATTTTTATCCTGCCCTTTTTCACCTTTACGCAACCTGCTATCGCTCGTAGCTTGTTGACCTATCGCTATCACACTTTAGCGGGCGCAAGGCGCAAAGCTTTACATAGCAGGTATAAGGGCGCAATGTTCTCTTGGGAAAGTGCGGCTACTGGCGATGAGGTAACACCCCAATCTTCGATATCGACCGATCCCTACGCGGAAGCAGTTCGCATCTGGTGTCGCGATCGCGAAATCCATCTTAGCGCTGATATTGTCTATGCGATCTGGCATTACTGGCAAGCCACAGGTGATGATAAATGGCTCTGCCAGTATGGAGCCGAAATTATTTTTGACACGGCGCTGTTCTGGATGAATCGCTTGGAGTGGCATGTTGAGCAAGAAAGGTATGAACTATGCGGTGTAATTGGAGCCGATGAATATCACGAGCAAGTTGATAACAATGCTTTTACTAATCGCATGGTGCAGTGGCATCTAGAGAAGGCTGTAGCTGTCTATAAATGGTTGCAACAGAAGTTTCCTCAACGCTTAATCGAACTGGGGAAAAGGCTGCAATTTAATTTAGAACATCTACTGCATTGGCAGACTGCGATCGCCAAGATCTATATTCCTTACGATGCTAAAACAGAACTAATTGAGCAATTTGAAGGCTTTTTTCATCTTAAAGATATTGATTTAAAAGAGTATGAACCCCGAACGCGATCAATGCAAGATGTACTTGGCATTAACGAAACGAATCAACGACAGGTACTAAAGCAACCCGATGTGCTGATGCTTTTGTATCTGATGCGAGACACGCAATCAGGTTTAAGTTGCCACGGCGTACTGCAAAAAAACTGGGATTACTACGCTCCCCGCACAGATGTTACTTATGGATCGTCCCTGACTCCCGCAATTCATGCAATCCTTGCCGCCAATCTAGGCAAAGCAGCAGAAGCCGACGAACTGTTTATGAGAGCGGCGCTCGTCGATCTTGAAGATAATCGCGATAATACGAAAGATGGCATTCATGCAGCGACCGCAGGTGGAGTCTGGCAAGCAGTGGTATTTGGCTTTGGGGGCATTCAATTACTAGACAGCGCTCCTGTTGCGACTCCCCATCTACCTCCTACTTGGACTCGCCTCAAATTCAAACTCCACTGGCGCAGCACTTGGCACTGTTTCGATTTAAAACCCTCGCATTCTCCAGTATCTAATATTAAAGGCTTTATTTTCGACCTTGATGGAGTTCTCACAGATACGGCGGAATTTCATTACCTTGCTTGGCAGAAACTTGCTGATGAAGAGA
This sequence comes from Pseudanabaenales cyanobacterium, assembly GCA_038225745.1. GTDB lineage: Bacteria > Cyanobacteriota > Cyanobacteriia > Pseudanabaenales > Pseudanabaenaceae > Pseudanabaena. The sequence goes on from JBBRQX010000104.1 coordinate 6,683, forward strand.
AGTTTCCCTTTGACCGAAAGGCAAATGAAGCGCTGCGAGGTGTGTCTCGCAGAGAATCCTTGCTGCTCATTGTTGGCGATCGCCCCTATTCAGAAGCTGCACTTCAGGAAATGATGGAGCGCAAAAATCGCTATTATGTAGATTTGATCGCCACCATTACGCCTAAGAACTTGTTGTCAGGAGCATTAGAGCTTCTAAAAGAACTGAGGCAAGCGGGTATCAAAATTGCGATCGGTTCGGCAAGTAAGAATGCTCGTAGCGTAATTGAGAAACTGCATCTAAGCGATTATGTAGATGCGATCGCAGATGGCAATAGTGTCGAGCAGCCCAAACCTGCCCCCGACTTGTTTCTCTTTGCCGCAGATTTACTTGGGTTGAAACCCGCTCAATGTGTGGTGGTTGAGGATGCTGCTGTTGGCGTTGAAGCGGCGATCGCGGCGGGGATGTGGACTATTGGGCTTGGTTCTGGCGATCGCTTTAAAACGGCTAACGTTATTCTCCTAAATCTGATCGATGTTCGTTGGAGCGATTTACAAATGCAGTTAAACGTAAGTATTCGTGTTGACGAATAGTTAAACTTTTTGTCTAATTCTTTTTGCCCTGAGTAGTTATATTAAGATTTGTATCTTAATCAATCATTCTATACGGTAAATACGACATCGCTCTCTCAAAATAATAAAAGTATAGGGAAATAACTAACCCACCAGATGCTTCCTTCATCAAGTAGATTCAAATCCAGAATCTTCGCTAAACGTCAAGATCTAAGTCATAAAAATTGATTTCGGTTAAACAACTACCTTTTGGAAATTCTAATTATGAGTATTTCTTTAATTACAGATTTTGCCGTGCTTGCACAATCAAATTTACCAGAGACTGTATCTAAAGTAGACTTCTTGTCATCTGGTCAGTACAATCTGGTTTACAACGCTTTCTCTTTTGCGATCGCTACTATGTTTGCAGCAGCTTTATTCTTCTTTAGTGTGCGTGGACAAGTTGGACAAAAATATCAGCTCGCTTTGATAGTATCTGCGCTCGTGGTCAGTATTGCGGGATATCACTACTACCGCATTTTTGGTAGTTGGGAAGCCGCTTACAGTTTACAAAATGGAAATTATGTACTCACAGGTGTGCCATTTAACGATGCCTACCGCTATGTGGATTGGCTATTAACTGTACCTTTACTCTTAGTTGAAACTGTTGCGGTGCTGGCTTTACCTGGTATGGAAGCCAGACCTTTGCTAATTAAATTAGTGGTTGCGGCAATTTTAATGATTGCTACAGGTTATCCTGGTGAAATCTCTACAGATTTAAATACAC
>JBBRQX010000105.1:0-7957 GCA_038225745.1 Pseudanabaenales cyanobacterium
CTCAGGGAGAGGGGCTAGGGGTGAGGGCGATCTCAAAAGCGGCGCAAATGGTTTGGGACTTTTTACAGGAACATAAGACTAATACTAAGGGAATTAGCCGCCGTTATATTTATCAAAAGTTGGGAAGATATACAAGTTTAGGTTTAAAAGAATTACAAAAATTAGAATGGATAGAAACTGTTTTAGAACTTCCCCATCGACCACAACCAAAATATGAAGATATTGTTATTTTGCTTAAAGAGCCTGATAGTGAATTAACAGAAAGACAAGTAGAAATCCTCACGATTTTGCAACATCAAAGTGGTGAATGTTTAAAAACACAATTATTTAAACTCGCAAAGACATCGGCTTCAGGTATCCAAACTCTGGCGAATAAAGGATATCTTGCCATATCAAAACAAGAGTCGCTGCGTTTAGGTGGAAAAAGTCATACAGTTACACGCGATCGCCCCAAAAATTTAACTCCCGATCAAGATGCGGCTTTACAACAAATTTTGCAAGCGATCGCCGATCAAACGGCATCGCATTTTCTCTTGCATGGAGTCACAGGTTCAGGCAAAACTGAAGTATATCTGCAAGCGATCGCCCCAGTTCTCGCGGCAGGTAAATCAGCGCTAGTTCTTGTTCCTGAAATTGGTTTAACGCCACAGCTTACTGATCGCTTTCGGGCGCGGTTTGGCGATGCGAAAGTGAATGTTTATCATAGTCATTTATCGGATGGCGAGCGCTTTGATACATGGCGATTGATGCTGACAGGTGAAGCGCAAATTGTGATTGGGACGCGATCGGCGGTATTTGCGCCGCTTGCTAATTTGGGCTTGATTGTGATGGACGAAGAGCATGACAGTTGCTTTAAACAAGATCAGCCGCAGCCCTGTTACCATGCACGCACAATCGCCGAGTGGCGATCGCAGTTAGAGAATATTCCCTTAGTGCTTGGTTCGGCAACTCCTTCGGCAGAAGTGATTTATGCTCATCAAGAAGGTAAATCTATTTATCTGGAACTTCCTAATCGCATTGGTAATAAAGCCATGCCACCGATTGAAGTTGTGGATATGCGCCATGAATTTAAGGCGGGTAACTATTCGATTTTGAGTCGAAAATTGCAAGAGGCGATCGCCGAAATGTTGGCAGCAAAACAGCAAGGGATTCTATTTATCCATCGGCGCGGATTTAGCACCTTTGTGTCCTGCCGTTCCTGTGGCTATGTTGCCGAATGTCCTAATTGTGATGTGTCACTCTCTTATCACGATCCGATCGCCCCAACCGCGCATCAACCCAAATTCGCCCATCTACGCTGTCACTATTGTAACTACACCCTGATCCAGCCCAAAGTTTGTCCCCAATGCAGTTCTCCTTATTTCAAATACTTTGGCAGTGGCACACAAAAAGTGGAACAGGAACTTGCAAAACTATTTCCAGATATTCGCTTGATTCGCTTTGATAGTGATACGACCCGCAACAAAGATCAGCATCGACTTCTGATTGATCAATTCCGTTCAGGAGAAGCCGATTTATTGGTGGGTACGCAGATGTTAACTAAGGGCTTGGATATTCCACAGGTAACTTTAGTTGGGGTTGTTTCTGCGGATGGATTATTGAATTTTTCTGACTATCGTGCAGGCGAACGAGCCGCCCAAACCTTGCTCCAAGTAGCAGGTCGAGCGGGGCGTGGTGAGGAAGATGGCAAAGTAATCATGCAAACCTATACACCCGAACATCCCGCCATGCAAGCAGTGCAAAGCTATCAACTAGAAGCATTTATGCAGACAGAATTAGAAATGCGTGAAGCGCTGCGCTATCCACCAATGGGGCAGATGGTACTAATCCATCTCAATAGTGAGAGTGAAATAGCCGTGGAGAAGGCTGCCAATGAGTTGGCGGAATATTTGCGCCAATTAGACAATGATTGGGATGTTTTAGGCGCAACTCCCGCGACGATCGCTAAAGTCGCCAATCGTTATCGCTGGCAAATTTTGCTTAAGTTTATGCCCGAAGTTTTGCCAAATGTACCAAGTTTAGAAGAGTTGCGAATGTTGGTTAATTCTAAAATAGTCAGAGTGACGATCGATGTCGATCCACTCACGATTTTGTAAGCAAATGGAGACGCTTTGCGTCTCCATTTGCTTTTATCTAATAGTCATTTTGATGCCACCCGCAGGGGCAAGAGTAACGCCTCGACGTTGTGGTTTGACGGGTTGGCGATCGCTTAATTCCAAATTATAATTTGAGAGAATCGTTGCTAAAACAATTTTCATCTCAAACTGGGCTAAAGCCTCACCCACACAGCGACGCACACCGCCACCAAAGGGCATAAACTCATAGGGCGAATATTGGCGATCGAGAAACCGCTCTGGTTTAAATTGATCGGCATTAGAATACAAATCTTCGCGATGATGCACGAGATAGATACAACCAAGGATAATGGTTTTTGGCTCTAATTTATATCCCAACAATTCCACAGGCTCTTCCACAACCCTAGGAAAAGTCAACATCGCGACAGGATAAATCCGTAAAGTCTCATTACAAACTGCGGTTAAATAGGGAAGTCGAAAAATGCTCATCCAATCCGTTGGATCGCTGACGCTTTTTAACTCTTGCAAAAGTTTTTCTTTGACATCTGGTAAACGATGAACCCAATATAAAGCCCAAGACATAGCTGTGGCCGTTGTTTCATGCCCTGCAAACAATAATGTTAAAAGCTCATCGCGCAATTCCAAATCTGTCATCGGCTTATCTTCTTCATCCCTCGCCGCCATTAGCATCGATAGAATATCAGTACGATTAGGATCATGATTAGCGTGACGTTCCGCAATTTCTATATAGATTAATTTATCAATTTGCGCTCTTTGACGGACAAAGTTACCCCAAGGACTCCACTCGCCCAGATCTTTTTGAATGGATGGCAAGAATAGAAATGCAGAAGTTAAAGGCGAAGCGAATAGTTCGGTCAGTTTGGTCATGAACGTCTGTAGTTGCTGACAGCGATCGCCTTCATATATACCAAATACAGCTTGTAAAATAATTTGTAAAGAGATATTTTGCATCGCATCGCGGGCAAGAAAGTGTGGATTTACCGTCTTATTTGCTAACAATTTATCAAATACTTTAGTTGTGATCTCAAAAACTAACTGTCCGTAGTTTTGCATCCGCGAGCCATGAAATGATGGCATCACCAGTTGCCTACGCTTTCTGTGGCGATCGCCGCCTAACATGATTACGCCTGAGTCACCTAATACTGGCGTTAAAATAGCGTTTAATTCACCAGGTGCGCTAAATTGTTTGCGATCATTAGTCAAAATCTGCTGAATAGCTTGTGGTTCATTCACAAACACAATGGAGCTACCAAAACCAAAAATCTCAGTCGTAAAGATATCTGGATACTTTCGTACCGCCGATTCCATATAGCCAACAGGATCGGCAATCCACTGAATTTTTTGCAATAACTGATTTGTATTGATTGGGTTTATTGATTTGAGCATATTGGCAATATTAATTTCAGCTTATAAAACCCAAAACCTAAAAAGCTGTAGCGCAAGCACAGCTTGCGCTACAGCTTTTTGGGTTTTAAGATTTTTTATGCTTACCTACTTATCTATCTTACTCCCTTCCCAGTGAAGAATTAGCGTTGCGGCGCTTCGCGCCGCAACGCTAATTCTTGGGTTTTAATGTCTATTTTTATGCTGGGAAGGGAGTATGACAAGACTCTAGGTAAACTCACAAAAAAAAGAAGGGCGCAACGCGCCCTTCTTTTTTGTGGATTTATCTAAACTGATTTAGCATTATCGACTTCATCGAAAGATTGGTAACACTTGTCAGCATCATAGATATGACATTGATTACCAATATCTTTAATCAATTCCCATGAGAACTTAGTCTTATACAGATGTTGTCCCCAATTATCATCAATAGACTTGTGCGCTAGACGCAAGTTATATGAAGGAATGCCAGTCGAAACGTGGTGAGGAATATGTACGTTAATATCGTGACATAGCCATTCAACCCAGACAGGATAGTCGCAATGAACTGTCCCTGTTAGCTGATCGGTCGCCGCGTGCCATTTATCCTTACTTTTGAATTGGATATCTGGCATCGTGTGGTGAACGATCGTAAAGGTACTCATCCAGAAATGATAGACTAACCAAGGCATCACAAAAAAGCTAATAAAGCCAAAGAAGCCTGTGGTGTAGATCAAAGCTGGAAATACGATCGCCGCAAAAGCAATTACGAGGCGATAGGAAAACTTAACTTGTGACTGCTGGCGCTCAGGATAGAGGCTAGCGTTAAAGTGCAAGTTTGCCCAGTGAATGATCGAGCCAGCCCACCAAAAATTGGTGCGGATCAGGCGATAAACATTAGATATTAGCCCCTTACCTTGTTCATATTCTTCAATAGTGAAAGGATACCAAGCATTGTCTTCACCCATTTTATTGGTATGTAAGTGATGATGATCGTGCTTAAAGCGCCAACCGTGAAAAGGGAAGAGCAGAGGTAGAAAAGCAATATGACCGACTAGATCATTAAGCCAAATTTTCTTAAAAAAAGAACGATGTCCGCAGTCATGACCAATCACGAAAAATCCTGTCAGAGCCGTGCCTGTAAAAATCCAAGCGAAGGGCAGCAAGTACCAAGGCGAGAAAGCAATACTGGCATAACCAAGAGCGGCAGCAGCCACTGAAAATAAAACACTCAACCAAGCTCTGAGAGGTTTTTTCTCAAAGTATTCAGCAGGAATGGTTTTAATGATGTCGCGGAGGCTGGTCTGAGGGGTAAGAATGTGTGAAGAATTTTGTATGGCAACCACTACTGAACACTCCCTAATGAGGTGAGGCGTTGGCAGCTCAAGCTTTGCAATTGTTGTAAAAGAATATTGATATCTGACTGTAATTCCGCGAGTTCGGCTTGAACTTCTTCGGAATATAGCTTTTTAGCGGTTACGTTCAACTTAGAAATCTCTTTTGTTAGGGCTTCAGTTTGTTTGCTCATACTTCCTTTAAAAACGCTTTTAAGACGTTGCGATCGCACCACAAGAATGTTTTATGTCTCAGATTCTATCTTATGTCATGTATATTTTTGTATACCATAAATATATTTAATGGGTAATTATACTGATTGGGATAGCTTTAATCGTCATTTACAGCGCTTCGCGATGAAATCAAACCCGTATTTTTTGTAAAAGCCCCGCGAAGCGGGGCTTTTACAAGAATATTTTGATTCTTTTGTTCGCAATTTGCTATAGCACAAGACAATAGGATTAAGTATATTGTTTCCTTAGTACTTAGTCCCAAGAGGCGTATCGGCGAATAAAATTGGGGCGATCGCCGCAGCCGATCCCAGACGTTCATCAATATATTCTTCGAGGCTATAGTACTGATCCATGCGATCGCATAGTCCTACTGCACTCATGCTTTGGATATTGTGACTGATGATATAGCTCTGGGCGGCTGAGCCACGAAAAGCGGCAAAGGCTTCTTGGCAATAGGCTTGTTTAGAATCATTAGAAGCAGCGATCCAGTCGGAGCCATGCATATTTCCGCCCAAGATCGGCTGACCATTGGCAGGGATGACAGGGCGGCGTTGGGCAGCGATCGCGTGGTCAGGATTGGTTAACAGCGTAGCGATCGCGATGATAACTAAAAGAACTCTTGCAAGAATCCGAAAATCAAAAATTTGACCCATTAGGTGACTCAATAATTTGCTCAAAGTTTTAGACGAAAAGCCATTAAGGTTTGATAACATTTTCTGATTAATCGTAGCAAGTATAACAAAACAGCATTAGTAGTACTATACCAATAGGTTGTATTGTCTAATTTCTAGGGATTTTTAAGCCTCTTTATAAATCTCCGATTCTGATCGTTTTGTTAAACACATGTTGTTTACGATACAGAAAAATCTACCTCCTCTTGTCTCATCAAATTCACTAAATTTTCTAGCCTGTCAAATGTCCGAACACTACTTAAATCATCCTACTTTTGGCTTGCTATCTCGCTTGTGTAGGATAGATGAGTTTCGTAGTTTGTTTACCACTCTCTACGCTCAAAGGTTATTTTTCCTAATTACTACTAGCCCTAATGGTGTTCAGTTCGATCCTGTTTCACGAGCAGATGCTAAGCTCATGCTCGAAAACCAGATGAGATCGACACGCCGCGAAGGTACAGTCACCGATCAAAAAACTTTACAACATATATATAAGCGAACTTTTTCTCAATGAACTCGCGTATTTCTCTCAAAGCCGCGGCAAAAATTAATCTCTATCTAGAAATTACGGCAAATCGTCCTGATGGTTATCATGATCTGGTGATGATTTTGCAGAGTATCGATTTGTGCGATCGCGTTGATATTCGTAAAATTGACATTGATGCGATCCAAGTGCTTTGTAATAATCCTGAAGTACCCTGCGATCGCACTAATCTTGCTTACAAAGCCGCAGCTTTGCTCCAAGAGACTTTCCCATCTGTTGGAGGTATGGAAATTGCGATCGATAAGCGAATTCCGATGGGGGCTGGTTTAGCTGGTGGTTCGGCAAATGCCGCCGCAGTTTTGGTGGGAATCGATCGCCTCTGGGATTTGGGACTTACCGAATCACAACTTTGTGATTTTGCAGCGCAGTTAGGCTCCGATATTCCCTTTTGTGTGGGTGGTGGCACTACCTTAGCGACAGGTCGTGGCGAAATTTTGTCACCTCTGCCCGATCTTACCGATTTAGTGTTGGTAATTTGCAAACCGCGTCAGATTGCGATCGCGACAGCATGGGCTTATCAAACTTTTCGAGCGCAGGGTTTATTAGCAACCAGTCAAATTAGGGATGAAAATCTCTCCAGCCAAATCGTAGCGGCGATCGCTTCGGGCGGTGAGTCCGCGCCAACTAAAATCGGGCGATTGCTTTATAACGATCTCGAACGAGTAGTATTGCCTGAGTATCCTGCGATCGCGGAACTCAAAAATAAATTACTCGATCAAGAATGCCTCGGCGCAATGATGTCAGGCTCAGGATCAACGGTATTCGCGATCGCTGCTGATTTAGACCGCGCTCAGCAGATCGCTGAAGCCATAAGAACCGATGCTATCGATGTCTGGGTAGTTAAGAGCTTGACGCGGTCTATTTTTGATGCTTAGACTTGAAACTATAATTAGCTCCCCAATTTCCACAGGAATTCATGAAACCGCCTGTCATCATCATTTTAGGAGAGAAAAGTGTTGCGATCGCTCGGCAAATTCAAACCGTAATTCCTAGTGCCATTATTTATGGATTAGAGTCGCGCACCCAAACCGCCGATCGCCTATATGCAAAATTTAGCGAAACCGTTAGCGAATTATTTAGCGAAGGGCATCCGCTTATTGGTATTTGTGCCGCAGGAATTATGATCCGATCGCTCGCGCCGTTACTATCAGACAAACGCGCTGAGCCACCTGTAATTGCGATCGCGGAAGATGGTAGTGCAGTTGTGCCTTTATTGGGTGGACTCAATGGCGCAAATGAACTTGCTAGGGCGATCGCTGACACGCTCAAAGTCCAGCCAGCTATTACGACTACAGGCGAGTTGCGATTTCAAACATCACTTTTAGCACCTCCCAAAGGATATCGTTTGCTAAATGATGATCAACAAACGAAGACATTTTTAGCTGATTTATTAGCAGGAGCCTCAGTCCAAATTATCGGTGAAGCCGATTGGTTAAGGTCAAGCAATCTGCCCTTTGCAGATGTCGCCACGCATCGGATTGAAGTAATTTCTGATGAATTAAGATTAGAAGCGATCTATTCTCAATTAAGTTCCAATTATTTGGTATACCAAGCCGAATCTATCCAAACTGCTCCTATCAACGGCAAACTCTCAATCATTGGCACAGGGCCAGGAGCCGCCAAATGGATGTCTCCCGAAGTCAAAGCCATTCTCGAAGATGCCACTGATTTTGTCGGTTACAAAACCTATGTGAACTTAGTCAAAGAATTTACAAG
>JBBRQX010000106.1:0-7911 GCA_038225745.1 Pseudanabaenales cyanobacterium
ATCGGTTAGCGCCGCAAATAGGGCTTTCTGTTCAGCATAAGCTTCTCGCAGTTTTGATTCACTTTCATATAAAGCTAATTCGATCTGCTTGCGATCGCTAATATCTACATGCGTACCAATAAATCGTAGTGGCGATCCATCGGCGGCTCGGCTAACAATTTGCCCCCTGTCTAAAATCCACTTATAAGTACCATCTTTGCATCGGAGGCGATGTTCATTAACATATTGTTCTGTTTCGCCACGAAGATGCTTGCCAACATCTACGTAAGCTCCGTCCCGATCATCTGGATGAATTCGACTATCCCACTCGCTCAAATCGTCCCTAATTTCACTATCCTCAAATCCAAGCATCGCTTTCCACTGCGGAGTGAACAAAACCTGATTAGTCGGGATATCCCAATCCCAAATCCCATCACCACTTCCTACAAAAGCATATTGATTACGTTCATTACTGATTTGGAGTGCATATTCTATTTGTTTCCGTGCGGTAATATCTTCAAATATATACAGTCGTCCAAAGTATCGATCTTGAGCATCGCGAATTTGACTCGAAAATCGGCGAATTATGCGTTTATCGGTAAAATTAATTTCATCTTCGACAACTATGCGATTTTCTTCACTCTGCAAAGGTTTACAGGACTCGATAAAAGCGGATAGATCGGCAATTAAGGGTATGCAATCGGGAATAATATCGTTGTTTTTTAGGTCGCCACGTTGCATTCTTGCTTCTAAATGCTCAATTCCCCAAATCTCACAGAAACGATGATTAAAATACAGAATATCGTCATTACGATTATCCACCACAAAAAATGCCAGTGTTGATGTGTCTGCCATCGTTTGCAACAATATTTCCTTCCAGAATAGTTCTTGCTCGATCCGTTGATATTCTGGCGGCTCGACTGCTATTGGTAGCGATGATGGCTGCGAAGTTGTCTCTTGTTGAAAACTTTGAGAATTTAAGGCATAACGCAGCGCGATCGCTAATTGGGTAGAAATACTTTGCAGCAAACTAATTTCTTGAGATTGCCACTGACGCGGGCGATCGCATTGATGGGCAACGATTAACCCAAATAGTTGAGCTTCCGCCCCAACCAAGATCGGCATTACCAGATTTGCCCTCACCTGCATCCTTGCTTGCAATTCGGCATAACATGGCTGCATGGGTTGGTTTTTTGTATCTTTGATCATGCTAAACTTTCCAGCCTGATAGAGATGCGCCGAGTTTCGAGCGAAGCAAGGATCGTAAATTAATTCCCCTAAAATCGCTGTCCATTCTGCGCCCACAGACTCAGCCGTAACCGCACCATCCCCCTCTGGCAAAAATTGATAGATGATTACGCGATCGCAATCCAAAATCTCTCTTGTCTGTTGAACAGTAATGTTCAGCATCTCAGTTAAATTGGCAGAATTATGAATCTGCAAAGATATCGCGGTAATGCGATCTAAAATACCCCCCAAGGCAGTTACATCAGAATTAAAGGTCATGGCAGAAAACCTCAAAAATCTAGCTATCTGTTTGAAAAATCCAACAATAGTTAATAATTAAGTATTACTATAATTGTGACTAATTATGACACATCATAATGTTGCATTAGCAACCTTTTTTCTTATATAAAGTTTAGGTAATTCTTATTGATGACTTGGCGATCGCGATAAATTTCTTAACTTTAAATAGATCTTTGTCACCTGAGGAACGTTCTACCCCACTCGATACGTCTAGACCATTTGGGGATACTAGCGCGATCGCCTGTTCCACATTTTCAGGTGATAGCCCTCCCGCTAACCACCAATCACAATGAGGTCGAAAATCGCGCAGCATTTGCCAATCCAGCGTTTTGCCAGTGCCACCCGCCATTTGCGGATCGTAAGCATCTAGCAAAATCGCATCAACTACAGCGCTAAAAAGTTGCGCTTGCGCTAAACCTGCTTGATTTTTGACTCGTAGTGCTTTGATTAACTTGATTTTAGGATCGATCTCATTAAGATGCGATCGCACCTCACGACAAAACTCTGGCGACTCATCACCATGCAGTTGTACCGCATTTAGTCCGCCTTGCTCGACTGTTTGACAGATTTCACTCACACTTGCGTTGAGAAATACACCGATCAAATCTAGAACTGAGCTTAAACTAGAGGTGATGTGACCAATCGTAATTGCACCGATATATCTTGGTGAAGAGGGTACACAAATAAAACCGAGGGCATCTGCTCCCATTTGCGCGATCGCTTGAGCTTGATCAGGCTTTGTAATTCCACAAATTTTGATATACATACAACTAGCGCAACATTCCAAGTATTCATCCTATCCAACAACTGCACCGACACCAATGCATTCCCCACAGAAATTAGTTCAAAACCTTATTATGAAATTTTCATCAGGATCAGCTGTGATCATGGCAATTGCGATTATTTGTAGCGCCCCAACACTTCCCGCCCATGCCGCCTTATTTGATGGTCCCGTTGATCGCTTGCCATCAATTCAGCGCGACTCCCTGCGTAGCGGACAAACAGTAGTCACAGGCGATAACGGTAAATATGTAGCGCGAGTGCTAATTACCGCCTCTCCCGATGCAGTTTGGGGAGTTCTTACCGACTATGCCAATCTCTCCAAATTTATCCCCAACATGAGTTCTAGCAAGATCCTCGAAAGTCGTGGCGATCGCAAGATAATTGAACAAGTAGATTCGCGTCAAGTTTTCGTGGTTTCGATCATTTCGCGTACCAAGCTAGCAATTCAAGAAACTAACCTCAAACAAATTGATTTCCGTCTCCTCGATGGCGACCTTTCTAAAATGGAAGGATATTGGAAAATGGAGCCAGTTTCTCTAGTTCCAAACCGTCCCCCAAGTGAAGTTTTGATCACCTATACCGTTGATGCTCAGCCGAATGCCTCCACACCTACCGAAGTTTTCTACGGCATTTTTAAAGATGCTCTAGGTGATACATTGCAAGCAATTAAAAAAGAAGTCAAAAATAGAAATAAATAATAATAAAACCCAAGGACTAGACGTTGAGGCTCTTCGCGCCGCAACGTCTAATCTTTCACTGGGAAGGGAGTATCTACTTAACAATTGTTTGAGCAAGAAACTCGCCTACTAAATATAAAGAACCGCAAAGAATTACAACATCAGCCGATCGCATATCATCAAAAGCAGCTTCTAGTCCTAACTCTAAACTGTCATAAGGCTGCGGATTTGTCTTTAGCATTGAAGACACGATTTTAGTTAAATCCTGTGGAGATGTCGTTGCCGAACTAGGGACAGGTACTGCATAAAGTAAATCATCAGGATGCAAAAGTGCTTTGAGAATTCCTGCTTGGTCTTTAGTATTAAGAATCCCAATTATCCAGCGTTTTCGTTGATCAGGAAAAGACTCATCAACAAATTGTCTGAGATATTCTGCCGCCGCCACATTGTGCGCTCCATCAATTAAGATCTTGCACGACTTCCCATTTAAGTTAAATTTTATCCATTGCAATCGTCCCGCCCATTCGGTACTTGCTAAGCCTATACGCATAGCATCATCGCTAATTTGCCAGCCCTGAGTTTGTAAAGCTTGAATCGTGGCGATCGCGATCGCCGAATTTATTAATTGATGCTTACCTAATAGTGGCAGCGAATACTCGAAGCCTTGCCAAATCGCACCTGTGGCGGTGGGTTCGGCAGCACTTACCCAAGTTACGATCGCTGCACAGTCGGTTATTTTAGTTTGGAAAGCAGCGATCGCTTCAGTAGCATTTTCAGCAATCACGACAGGACATTGAGGCTTGATAATTCCTGCTTTTTCAGAAGCGATCAACCCTAATGTATAGCCCAATTGCTGACAATGATCGAGTCCGATGGAAGTAATTGCACAAACTAAGGGGCGATCGCATACATTCGTCGCGTCTAATCTTCCACCCAAGCCTGTCTCGATGATAGCAATATCAACTTTTTGATCAGCAAAATACCACCACATCGCCGCCGTAATTACTTCAAACTGAGTTGGTGGAAATTCTGGCGCGATCGCTTGTTCTACCTTGTTTAAAGCATTTAACAAATCGCGATCGCTAATCCATTCACCATTAATCGTAATCCGTTCGCGCCAATCGATCAGGTGTGGAGACGTGTAGCGCCCAACTCGATAACCAGCCGCTTGCAAAATTGACAGCAAAAAAGCACAAACAGAACCTTTGCCGTTTGTGCCTGCAACATGGATTATGGGAACCTGTTGATGAGGATCTCCCAAAGATTTGAGTAGTTGCTGAATGCGCTCTAAACCGAGATGAATGCCAAATTTATCAAAACTGGCAAGATATTCTGCGGTTGATTGGTTAGTTGGCTTTGGAGACATGAACTTCTAAGGCGTAGATTTTGCCATGGGCATCGACTTCGGCAATATGTCTGCCTTGCATCGCGAATAGTTCACCACTATCACGCTTGCCAGCGATCGCCCAAATCGCTTCCAGCCCATTCTCCGTCTTTCTGGTCGTCCAAACACGTTGCATTCCCGAATAAGCTTGAAAAAATTGGCGATATAGTTGTGCGATCGCATCTTTGCCAACTACTTTTTTTGCTCCCGATGGATGAACTTCAGCTTGTTCTGCAAACAATTCTACCAATTCATCAAAGGCTTGTTCGTCATCGCTAGCGCGATCGGAAAGTTTAAAATATTGGTCTAAAACGGTCATATTCCCTTACCTTGATTGCTTTTAAGCTAAAAAATACATGTAAAGCAACTAATGAGGCATTACTAAAACTTTGCTTTAATTTTTGTCTTAGTGTAAACATATATTAAGCTATATTTTGCAAAAATAGATTCACCCTATAGAACTTAATTAAATCCAAAGCCCAAGAAAGCTATAGCTTTCTTGGGCTTATGCTTGCCTACTCAGTAGAGTGTGGGCTTAGTTTGTAAATCTATCCAAAAATATTTAAAGTACCAAAACCAAGAATGAGAAAGCCAATAATTCCTAATAGAGTTTTTTGCAATCTCGTCATCACGGGCTTAATCTCGTAAGCCACGAGCAAGCGATCTTTTGCGAGATCTGCTTCTGGCTTTTCCCATGTTTGCCCATCATACCAGCCTGACTCTTCATAAAAAATCTTGGCGCTATCAAGGCGTTGCTTCACATGGCTCCATCCCGATAGCAATAGCAACACTGGCAAAATCAGTGCTATCGATCCGCTAATGCTTGCCACACAAATAAACTGCCATAAATGGCGACTTGGTGACTCAAAGCTCATCGCAACTGGCGAAAGAATAACCGTAAAACCTAACCACATCAGCGACAATACTTGGAAATATTGCGATCGCGTTTGCTTCGCCCAACGATAAAAGAAAGCTTCCTTAAGTTCGATGTATTCATTAAGCGGTTGCTGCTCTTTAGGAACTGGACAAGTCATGGGTGGTGCGATGATAGGCAGATATTTTATCAGTTTAGCAATAAGCGATCGCCTAATGGTGCAAGCCAAAAAGCTATAGCGTACGCTGCGTCATAGCTTTTTGGGCTTTAATGCTCAACCCATGGTAAAAATACAAAATAGGACTGGATAAAATGGCATGACTGATGTTTTCGTGATTGGTGGCGGCGTTATTGGCTTAGCGACAGCGATCGCCCTTTCGCAGAGAGGCGCGAGCGTGACGATTGTTGAGCGCGATCTATGTGGACGCGGCGCGACATGGGCGGCGGCGGGAATGCTTGCGCCTGAAGCAGAAAGATTAGAAGGCGATCTATTAGATTTTGGTATTCGTAGTCGCGATATGTATCCGCAGTGGATTGCGAACTTGATGCGACTATCGGGGCAAGACTGCGGTTATTGGTGTTGTGGAATGATCGCGCCTATTTTGATGGAAGGCGATCGCCAAGAGCTATCTCAACATCCCAAATATATTAATCGCGAGGAATCTCATAAACGTCAATCTGGTTTAGGAGATTCTATTCTAGGTTCTCTCTGGCTATCTGAAGATGGACAAGTCAATAATCGCAAACTTACGCAAGCATTACTAACGGCAGCGCGATCGCTTTCGATCAAGATTTTGGAAGGAACTACGGTTTATGAAATCGTGCGCGATCGCGATCGCGTGACGCATCTCGATACTAGTGCGGGTAAGTTACAAAGCGATCGCTATATTTTGGCGACAGGTGCATGGACGCGATCGCTAATGCCTTTACCGATTAAGCCAATTAAAGGACAAATGCTGTCGGTGTTTGATGGCGATCGTAAATTACAAAGAGTGATTTATGCCTCAAATTGTTATATCGTACCGCGCCAAGATGGAACGATTGTGATTGGGGCAACAGTTGAAGACAATGGCTTTTTGCAAGGCAATACTGCCGCAGGAATTGCTCAATTATTAAGTAATGCGATCGCAATTTATCCTGCGATCGCGGATATGCAAATTATGGAAACATGGTGGGGATTCCGTCCCCATGCGCCTAATGAAGTTCCGCTTTTAGGCAAAAGTGATTATGAAAATCTAATTTTGGCAACGGGGCATTATCGCAATGGGATTCTCTTTGCACCAATCACAGCTAAATGGCTGACTGATTTTATTGTTGATGGCATAGATAATTCAATTAGCCAAAAATAGATGCATCACTGGAAATGATAAAATCAATTTTAAATTTTCAGCACCTACGTTGCTGAAAATCTAAAATTAGTTCTAAAGATACTATATTTATTCTTTGAGAGGCTTCATCATGCTCCGTTCAATCTCGCGATCGCTATTTGTTTATTGCCTAATACCGTCTTTCAGCTTTTTGGCTGTAAACAATCAAAGTGTAGTATTTGCCCAAATTGTTCCAGACAATACTACAGCAACACAAGTAAATGGCAATGCGATCGCGCCAGTGGGAGCAGGTACGGTCAATGGCAGCAACCTCTATAATAGCTTCGATCAATTTAATGTGCCAAATTCTGGCGTTATTTTTAATACGGGCAATTCTACGGTTGACGGTAGCAAGATTAACAATATTCTCAATCGAGTTACAGGCGATACGCCTTCGCAGATTTTAGGTACTATCGAAAGTAGAACTGCTTTCCCCAATGCCAACATATTTCTCATGAATCCCAATGGTGTCATATTTGGGAAAGATGCAAGGCTGGATATTAGCGGTTCGTTTAATGTGACTACAGGGACAGGTTTAGGTTTTGCAGGCGATCGCATCTTTAGTGTAAACAAATCTTCTCTCGATTTCCCTAGTGGCAATCCTCAAAATATTAGGTTTGCAGTCAGCCAACCTGCGGCAATTATCAATCAAGGCAACCTGTTAGTTAATGCGGGTAAAAATATTACGTTTACGGCTGGTGCAATAGTTAATTCTGGGATCTTAACTGCGCCTAGTGGCAATGTTGTTTTAGGTGCAGTTTCTGGCGGCTCATTAGTAGATATCCGATCGCCCGATTTGGTGTTAGGTTTGAGTGTTACTAAGGATGCTGTGCCAACTAATTGGGATGGCAATATCTCTTCGTTACCAAAGTTAGCAGAGTTATTGACTGGCAAAGTGCCACAGGGCGATCGCGTTGTTGTAAAGCCTGATGGTACTTTAGCGATCGTGGCGACTCCTGCGGCTAATGAAGTACCCGTGACTAATGGCACTACGGTTGTATCAGGAACTATTGATGTTAGTTCTGCTATTACGGATGGTGGGAAAGTTGGTATTTTTGGCGATCGCGTAGCTGTTGTTAATTCCCAAATTAGCGCAACTGGAATTAATGGCGGTAATGTCTTAATCGGTGGTGATTTGCAGGGCAAGGGAGTTGTCCCTAATGCGAACTATACTTATTTCGATAATAAGTCTGTTGTTGATGTTAGGGTTTACCAAGAAATAATAGATCCATTAATTAGGATATAATTACAGAAACGAGAGAAAGGAAATAGGAATGATTGAAGTAAGAGACGAAGTGAAAAGGCTGTATAAAAAGACAG
>JBBRQX010000107.1:0-7823 GCA_038225745.1 Pseudanabaenales cyanobacterium
AGTGCCGCTTCGCGGCACTTTCAAAAAATTATCTGTATTACTCAAACCCTCAATAGGCTGTAATAAAAACCTTAAAATCCAAAAAGCTGTAGCGCACGCGCAGCGTGCGCTACAGCTTTTTGGATTTTGGGTTTTATTATGCTTACCTACTTACCGAAGGTTCGTATTGATCGAAACTATGCCTTTACCTCCACAAGCCCCATCATACCTAAATCTTCATGATCGAGAACATGGCAGTGATACACCATTTTCCCAACAAAATCTCGGAATGGAATCCGAATTTTCACAATCTCGTTGCTACCGACTTGAACCGTATCTTTCCAAGAGCGATATGGCTCTGGCTTACCATTGCGACTGATCACTTGAAAGGCGTTGGTATGCAAGTGAAAAGAATGGATCATCCCATCGGGATCGGCATTAACTATTTCCCAATCTTCAACGGTTCCTAATTTTACTGTGGCATCAATCCGATCTATGTCAAAGGGTTTCCCATTAAATAAAAATGTCATTCCCATCCCTCTTCCCATAGACATCGCCATTGACATTTCGATACGGCGAGTTTGCACGGGTTCTGGCAAGATTTCCACAGCGATGAGCTTTTGAGGTAACGGTAATGGCTTTGCAACAGCATCTTTGTAAGTAATTGTGGCGATCGCCACAGGAACTTGAGTCTGTGTATTCGAGCCTTGCATCATGCGATTTGTATTACTCATCCCATTCATGTT
The DNA here is from genome assembly GCA_038225745.1 of Pseudanabaenales cyanobacterium. Taxonomy (GTDB): domain Bacteria; phylum Cyanobacteriota; class Cyanobacteriia; order Pseudanabaenales; family Pseudanabaenaceae; genus Pseudanabaena. The sequence goes on from JBBRQX010000107.1 coordinate 726, forward strand.
ACCCATCCCATTCATGCCGCCCATGCCGCCGCGATCGTATGGAGTATTGATTAAGCGAAATTGTCCTGACTGGCGATCGCCTTTTACCAAAACTTCTACTCTTTCAGCAGGTGAAAGTAATAGTTCTTTTAGTTCCACAGGTTCAGCGATCGCGCCGCCATCAGTAGCAATTAGATAGAAAGGATGTTCTTCTAAGGTCAGACGATAAAATTTGGATGATGACGCATTCACGATTCGCAATCGTAATAGACCGTTTTTAGGAATAGTAAAATCAGGATTAATCTGACCGTTGACGGTGAGAATCGAACCTTCACGCCCACTCATTAAATCCATTTGGGAAGGTGTAGGGACATTTCCATTGGCATCAAGAGCGAAATCTTTAAGAAACAAAAACTCTTCCTTCGCTGCTTTAATTTCAGGGATTTCATCTAGATCTCCCCGCACCACAAAAATACCACCCAACCCACTAAACACCTGTTCGGCAACCAGTTTATGTAAATGCGGATGGTAATAGAAAGTCCCAGCAGGATGATTTTTAGGCAGCGTAAACTCATAGCTAAGGGTTTCATTAGTGGGAACGCTTAGAAAGATATTGTCTGCATTGCCAGTTGAAGGAATATGCAAGCCGTGATAGTGCAGATTGGTTGGTTGCGCGAGTTTATTTGTAAACTTTATTCGCACAGTATCGCCAGCACGAGCTTCTAAAAGGGGGGCTGGAATCTGTCCGTTGTAGCTCAAAAGATTGCCTTGTCTGCCAGCAAGTTCTATTCTCCCCGCACGGGCTTCCAAAGATACATCTAACAATCCATTCGTGCTTGCTAATTTAGCGATCGCCTCTGCTTGATTAACTGATGGTATTGATGCGGAGGGTACGGGAGTAGATATTGTCGATGCAAAATTTTCAGTGCATTGTACGAGTAATAAGGAGACAGTTGTACCAGTACTGAGGGTCAGAAATTTACGACGATTAAATCTTTGCATAATTTTTTCTTGACAGTTAAATTTGTTCTCAGAAGTTACTAACTTAAGAATTACTTCCCTTATTGATTAACTACACTTAGCGTGACATCTATATTATTAGATATTATTTTATGCAGCGTATGTATGAAATGTATAAGTTGAATGAAAACCTTACAAATCTTAATTTGCTTATACAGTAATTATTATTTCTAGCAATTATTAAAAGTAAATAAGCATAATAAAAACGACAAATTAAAAAGCTATATTACATACTCAGTGATAGATACAGCATTTTAATTTAACTAATGAACATGAGATATTCGCTAGAAATTATGATAGTTGAATTAAGTTTTATTGCAAACGAGAACATTTCATCATGATTTCATTTTCTTGGATTAGCTTAAGAACATAGTATTAACCAAAAATCTATAAATCTATGAACTCTCAAAATTCTCAAAAATACAAAAGATGGCAATGGGGTATTACCAGCACTTTAATTGGTAGCGCCGCCGTTATCATTGCTGCTACAAACGTTGCTACTCCAAGCGCTGTCAAAGCAGAACAATTACAGCCAGAAATGCAACACTCAAAAGGTGAAACCTTAAAGCTAATAGCGCAAAGCCAGATGCCTCAGCGCGACATGACAATGCCTCAGTGCAACATGATGAAGCAAGGCATGACGATGCCTCAGTGCGACATGATGATGCAAAGCATGATGATGCAAAGCATGATGATGCAAAGCATGATGATGCAAAGCATGATGATGGCAGGGGAGAAAACCGATCGCCACTTTATCGTAATGATGATTTCGCATCATGAAGGCGCTGTAAAGATGGCAGATTTGGCGCTCAAACTCTCTAAGCGTCCTGAGATTAGGCAGCTTGCTGAGTCAATTAAGAGCGATCAAATTCGCGAAATCGCGCAAATGAAATCTTGGTACAAGCAGTGGTATGGCACGTCGGTTCCCTCTGCTATGGCGATAATGAATCAGGGCAACATGATGGATATGAAGAAGCCTATGGAAATGCCAATGACAAAACCTATGGGAATGCCAATGACAAAGCCTATGGGAATGCCCATGGGAATGCAAAGTATGATGACTGGCGATCTCAATGCTCTCGAATCGGCTCCTGATTTTGACAAAGCTTTTATCAAAGAGATGATTCCCCATCACAAAATGGCTCTCATGATGTCTAGTATGATTGTTGATAGCGATCGCCCCGAAATGAGAACGCTCTCCACCGCGATCGCGCAAGCTCAAAGTACAGAAATTGAACAGATGCGTCAGTGGTATAAGGCTTGGTATAAGTAAATCGTTGATTTTATTGCTACACCAAAGCAAACGTGAAACATCAAAATGTTAAGTCTTTTTTTAGCTGGTCAGTTGGGTTCTTAGCACTCCCCGAAGCTAACATGTTTCTGTTTGCTTTTTTGTTGCACTTTATCTATGAAGTTTGGGAATCCCCCTATTTTGACTTTTACAAAATGCCGACTTTGACAGACAAGATCACTTACATTACCCACTGCACTGTAGGAGATGGAGTAATCACTATAGTTAGTTATTGGGCGATCGTAGTACTAATGCGATCGCGAAAATGGATACTACATCCAACTTGGCAGCAAATCCTGACTTTTACTAGCTTCGGTTGGGTTTACACGTTCTTCTCAGAGATTTATCGTATTCAGATTGCCAAACTTTACGGCGTTTCAGTTCTAGTCTTGCCCATTGTAAATATAAGCTGGCTCCCTCTTTTGCAATGGGTCATTTTGCCGCCGCTAGTTTTATACATAGTTAAACGCCAAATATTGGGAAATCAGGTGGGGCTTTGATCTTAATTTCTATGTTGATAGCATAGTGTGAATCGATTTTTGCTGAGAGAAAGCTATATCAGGTCAGTACCTTTTGCCGAACTGAGTCCTTCAAGCACTATAAATCTTTTGAATTATCGGGGTTTCATGACCATTTCATAATCTTCTATCAGAATAAGACAAGAGGTATAAAAACCTTCAGAAATTAAAAAGAATTGAGGATTATTACTATGAAAAGACTAATTCATACCACAGCACTGGTTTTAGCCACTATGACATTTGCCCCTGCCGCTAAAGCAGATGGAGGTCTATTCCAGACTGGAGTTAACCATTTAAACAATGCTTACCCCAGTACAAACAATGCACATGCTCTTTCTCCCACTTACACGTTTAAAGTACATGTTTTGAGACTTTCTCTCTCCGACTTGTCAATCGATCTTCCTTCCAATATCTCTGCTGGTGGTGTTGAAGTATTCGATCAGACTGGTCGTAAACTTGATGCAACTACCTCAATCGTTGATAAAAAAGTGGCGATCGCATTTTCACAACCTGTTACATCAGGAACAGTTCTCAAGGTGAGTTTATTAAATGTTTCTAATCGTTGGAGAGATGGAGGGGTTTTCCTATTTCCAATTTCTTCAGAGGGTAGACCTATTGAAATTGCAAGAATTCATACTTATGATTAATGGTATGAGATAATAACCTCACTCTTAGCGATTCTCCTTACAAAGGAGAATCGCTAAAGTGTAAAGTGTGTTGACAAGTTGATAGCCATGAGAATTTTACTAGTCGAAGATGAGATTGATTTAGGGACGGCGATTCAGCGTAGTCTCAAGCAGGAGAAATATATTGTCGATTGGGTGCAAGATGGGAAAGTAGCATGGAATTATCTTAACCAACAGCCAACTGAATATATCGTAGCAATTTTAGATTGGATGTTGCCGCATCTTTCAGGATTAGAGCTATGTAAACGTTTACGCAGGGATAAAAATCCTCTTCCTGTATTAATCCTCACTGCCAAAGATCGGATCGAAGATCGTGTAGAAGGGTTGGACGCAGGAGCCGATGACTATTTGGTTAAACCCTTTGGCATGTTGGAGCTATTGGCGCGTCTAAGAGCATTGCAAAGGCGATCGCCGCAGATCCAATCCACGCAATTAGCGATCGCAAATCTCGTTCTCGATTATAATAATTCCACAATTACCTCACGAGATAGGAATGGGGATTTTCATAGCATTCAACTCACTGCCAAAGAGTTTCAACTTTTAGAATACTTCATGCAACATCCCAATCAAATCTTGACACGCGATCAAATTATTAATCGTCTTTGGGAAATTCAAGCTGAACCAGAGAGTAACGTAGTCGCCGCCCAAATTCGCCTTTTGCGTCGTCGCTTAGCAGAGCATGGGCATGAAAAATTAATTGAAACCGTTTATGGTTTAGGTTATCGCCTCAACGCCCCCCATGAATCAAAATAGTATTTTTTTAAAAGCTCAAGTATCCTTAGCTATCTGGTATGCAGGTGTGATGGGGGTAATTTTGAGCTTGTCTGGATTTGGAGCTTATCAGGTAATGGCTCATGCTCACTGGCAAGGAGTAGACCAAAAGTTATTAGCGGTCTCTGGTAATCTCCATGATGCTTTGGAAGCAAATTTGCAACAATCAGGACAGATCGATGCAGATGCAAGAAAAATTCTACCGAATCTCTGTATTACTGGCAGAAAATGCGAACTAGAAAGCGATCGCCATGTTTTGGGGATTACGCAGCAAGAAGGCTACTACATAAGACTGCTAGACCGTTCAGGACAAGTAATAGCAACAGTTGGTCGTCAATTAGAAGGAATTCCATTTAGCCCTAAAGAAACGGCTTGGCAAACTTTAGAAGATGGGAAAGGGAACCGCTATCATCAAGTTTCGTTATTGCTAAAAAATAACCTTGGACAGTCTTGGGGCTATATGCAAGTAGGGCGATCGCTCCAAGATTATGACAAACATCTGGATGAGTCAAAGCTTGCTTTACTAACAGGATTACCGATCGCATTTTTATTAGTCAGCATCGCCAGTTGGTACTTGTCAGGTCGAGCGATGCGTCCTGTTTATGCTTCCTATCAACAAATTCAACAATTTACCGCCGATGCCGCGCACGAGATTCGCACGCCTCTCGCATCAATTCGTGCTACGGTCGAGTCTGTGCTTTTGAGCGATGTAGTCTCAGAGCTAGAATCACGAGAGACTCTGCAAACTATTGATCGCCAGACAATTCGCCTCTCTCAATTAGTCCAAGATTTGCTAATGCTGTCACGCATGGAAGTACAAGTTCCTAATCAACAACAGCAATCCTGTTGTCTTAACGATATTCTGAGCGATTTAGTTGAAGAAGTATCGGCGATCGCGATGCAATCAAAAATCGATCTCCATCTGCAAGCTCTGAGTGATGTTCCTATCTACATCACAGGTAATGAAGAACAAATCTATCGCCTAATTTTTAATGTTCTCATTAATGCTATTAATTACACTCTAGAAGGGGGTAAGGTTGCAATATTTTTAGAACAGGGCGATCGCATTGCCATCATTCGCATTGAGGATAATGGTATTGGCATCGCTGAAGCAGATTTATCGCATATTTTTGATCGCTTTTACCGCGCCCATAGCGATCGCTCTCGCAAAACTGGCGGAATTGGGCTGGGGTTAGCGATTGCCATGGCGATCGCTAAGTCACATCAGGGCAGTATCCAAGTAAAAAGTGAACTTGGTAAAGGCAGTATATTCACAATTCGATTAGGACTTTAGCGATCGCTTATTTACACATTAAGTCACTGGGCAAAAGAAACCTTAGAACCCAAAAAGCCGTAGCGCACGCTGTGCGTGCGCTACAGCTTTTTAGGTTTTGGGTTTAATTATGCTTGCCTACTTACTGAGTATGGCGATTAGGCAAATGGACAAATAATCTAAAAACCTATGCCCCAAGGAGAATATAGTCTATTGCAAGGTACACTTTTTGAAAGCATTAATCAAATTACAAGGTCTAGTCAGAGTTCAAAACTTTTTGGAGATATTTTTGTGTGAGAGAAGTTCAGAATGATAATAATTGCAAATCAAAAGGGAAGAAGTATTTTAATTACTTATCAGCAATACCATTAGCTGTCACATTGATTGCCCTATCTAGTGTAGAAAGTTATCTAGCGCCTCAGTCACAAAACAAGGCGATCGCCTCAGAAATAAGCAACACTCAAAAACGAGACAAGTTAATTATTGGGGTAAAAGATAATTTGCCGCCGCTAGGATTTCGCGATCGCAATGGCAACTTGTCAGGTTTAGAAATTGATATCGCGCGTGAGTTAGCGAAAGAGCTAGACATTCTGCTTGAGTTGAAGCCCTTAAAAAACCGTGATCGCCTATCAGCATTACAAAACAATCAAATTGATCTGGCGATCGCCCAAATTACCGTTACTACCAATCGATCTCGCCTAGTTGATTTTTCTTTGTCCTACTACACCGACAGCACGATCGCGATCGCCAAGCGTGGCACAGCTTCTCAAGAACTCAAACAACCTGTAAATATCAGTGTTCTCAAAAACTCTGCGGCGATCGCGGTGATTCAATCGCAATTTCCAAAAGCCGCCATTATTGGTGTAAATACTTATGCAGACGGTCTAGGGGCTTTGCAATCTGGCAAAGTTAAAGCTTTTGTCGGCGATCGCAGTAGTCTCGCGCAATGGCTCAAGGATCATCCTGATTATGAAATGATTGGGCAACCTTTGGCAGTTCATAGTTTAGCGATCGCCTTACCGCGTGGTTTACAACATTTAGATTTACGCGATCGGGTCTTTGATATAGTTGAGAAATGGCGCAAAAATGGCTGGCTCAAAGAAAGAGCTAGCTATTGGAATTTATGAAAAAATATCAGTGGCTATTTTTATCTCTATTTTTGGTAGGGCTTTTAGCAGCCTGTGGTATTTCTCAACAACAAAATCCTGTTACAAGCACTGCCACACCACAAAGTAATTCTATTACTTTGACGAGATCGGCGGCGGCAAATCTCAACTCCAGAGCCCCAGAAATTGGCAAACTATGGGAACAGCAAACTGGTCACAAGGCTCTATTTAACTTGGGGGCGACTACTAAACTCGCCCAGCAAATCGAGCAAGGTGCTGCCGTAGATCTATTTGCGGCTGCCAATAAAGAAGCAATAGAAGATCTCGATCAAAAGGGGCTAATTATTTCTGAGACGAAAAGAGTCTATGCAATCGGAGCGATCGGAACTTGGCAGAGACAAGATAGCCCCATCAAAATTAAAACCCTCCAAGACTTACGCAATCCCAACATCAA
>JBBRQX010000108.1:0-7749 GCA_038225745.1 Pseudanabaenales cyanobacterium
TGATCTGGTTCCGTATGGCTAATCACCAAATACTCAATCTGCGCGGGATCAATTTGCTCTTTGAGCGTCTTGAGATATAGCTCACGAAACTTAGCGTGAGATGTATCGACTAGCGCTAATTTTTCACCACGAATGATATAGGAGTTGTAAGTTGTCCCATTTTGCAAACCAAACTCGATATCAAAGCGATCGCGATCCCAGTCAAGCGATCGCAGTGTGGTCGTGTCAGCCGCAATTTCGTCAACCTGCATCGTGAGGCGGCGCTCAATGGGCTTTTTCAGGATTTCTTCATTAGATGGAATTTCAATAACAGCTACCACAGTTTTGTCTCCCTATCTCATTTTTATCTCTTTCTAGTCTAATCCCTACTTTTAGACAAGTCCAATTGAATCTACTGATTGATATCATAAGAAATCATCGGAGCGCTTTGCGTTCCCCCCTATTTTCTATTATTTTTACCGCCACTATGTCAGATCTTTACGTTTCATGGGAAGAATATCACGCCAAGATCGAGCAACTTGCCACCCAAATTTATCAGTCGCAATGGGAATTCGATCAAGTTCTCTGCCTTGCTAAAGGTGGTTTACGCATTGGTGATGTACTTTGTCGAATTTTTGACAAGCCTCTTGCCATTCTCTCGGCTTCTTCCTACGGCGGCAAAGATTTTCAGGATCGGGGAAACTTAACGATCGCCAATAACATCACTATGACGACAGCAACACTCGGTAAACGGATTTTGCTAGTTGACGATCTGGTTGATTCGGGCGTAACCCTCGCAGGGCTTGTGGAATGGCTCAAACAACACAATGAGTTTGAGATCACAGAAGTGCGATCGGCGGTTCTATGGTTTAAGGCTTGCTCGGTTGCTAAGCCCGATTATTATGTGGACTTCTTGTCAGATAACCCTTGGATTCATCAACCCTTCGAGAAATATGAAAAGATGAATCCTCGCGATCTATAAATTTGGGAACTGGATTTGGGCGATGGTCAGCTAATTCGGGTCAACAGTTTACGGCTTTATCACGAATTTAGAGTTTTCGTGCGGCGGGAAGCATTTCGGCTATTTTTATTTTATATACCTCTATTATGAAAAGTCAGATTCTGCGATCAACTGTTCGATACTTAAAGGGAAATCGCCTTTATCAACCATTTTTCCGAAAACTCGGTAACAATCATTTTTCCCACCTTCATTTCTTGGGTATCCCAACCAAAGAATTATTATCAATTTTTTGTCTGCATCAACTTTAAAAAATAATCTGTAGCGATCGCATATACCCGCCCACTTTACTCGTTGATAATCACTTAAGTTTCCTCTAAGTTCAAAATCTTTGCTAAATGGATCGTTGGGAATAGATTCCTCGATCGCTTTTTGTAATGCTTTTAATAATTTGGGCTTAAATCTCTCTCTGTATTGCTTTGGCGTGTCTTTTTCTTTAAATTTAATTGAACCTGCTACAAGCTCTTGAAGCTGTTTATTAAAGATTTTGTGGAAATAAATTTTCCATCCATTGATTTCTATCAACCTACTTCCACCCCTTCAGTCAGCGCGGAAATTCTGGCACTCATTTCACTTGTGTAAGGGACTAGATTTTCTGGGTTGTTATTTGAGTCATGCCATAAAAAATCAAGAAAGTTTTTTGTCATGCTCGAATCTTCATCGATAGTCTTGCGGATTAGAGATGTCCGATTTCTAAATTTATTAAAACCTAATGAAGCTGGTCTTTTTGAATGTCCTTGACTTAAGTTGTCTGTTAGCTTTTTTACATAAAGTTTCATGATCTTATCACCTAAATTGCAGGAACAATTAACTTGTATTTATGAACTATACACTTAGCGATTTTAGCTTGTTTTATAGGTGAGACAATTTTGGCTGGTTTACCAAGACAAGAAAGCTGCCTCATCCCCTTGCTCATGCTTAACCTTGGCATCACCTTCGATCCAAGAAATTACTTGCGCTACCTCCAAATCTTCAATATGAATATCGTAATCATTGGCGATCGCCACTAATGCCGACATTGCCGAAATCACCATGCGGGTGAGAAATTTCTCGTGACTAGAGAGATTTGCAGGTGTAACTTCATCCTGTCGAGTATCCGCAAAATCTAGATCGGGATGGGGAGAAGACCATTTTAAAAATGCAGCACTTTCGCCTTCTTCTTTACGAATCTGTGAATCCTGCTCGATCCATTGCACGATCTCGCCAACTTCTAACTCTTCCGCATGAATACGCAAATCTTGAGCAATTCTAATGACTATCCGCATCGATGAAATTGTGATACGGGTCATAAATTTTTCCATCGCTGAAAGCATCGTGCCATTGATTGCATGAGCTTCTTCCAACGTCAAAAACTGGATCGGATCTTGAGATGTTGACATAATCTTTTTTTATATAAAAAGTGGGTGGGACACAAAAGTATCCTACCTATTTATTTAATGTCTGTTTGCTTAACCGATAATTTGCAAAAAGCCTTTGCCAGTTACAATCTCAATGACGATTAGACCGACAAATCCTAACATTGCCAAACGTCCATTGATTAATTCGGCATATTCTGTAAATCCAAAGCGTCCTTCACCTTGTTCGACATACATTTTAGGCTCGATCGCCCAGTTATTTAAGATACCGCGATCGTCTTTAGTAAATGCTGTGCGGGCTTTGGTAGGTTGTTCAGTCATTGATTTTTGCCTTGTTAATTTTTTATATATTTCTTATATATCTTTATCAGATTCAACAATCTAGAGCAGATTCAGAAAACTTATCTCGAAAAAGTTTTTTCCTTAACCGCTTAGCATTGCTACACGAATCTTAATATTTTTGATCCTAGCCCCTAATGTCAATATTCTACAAATATCCAATGGTAGATATAGCGATCGCTAGTAAAGTAGAAGATGCGCTTTGCGCGATCCCTACTCAATGTTTTTTATGCCCCATTTTTCTCACTTATTCGAGCATTGGCAATCTACACTTAACTGGTCACCGAGCGATGACCAACTCGCACAATTTGAAAAGCTGTACGAATTAGTCCTAGAGGGCAATAGCAAGCAAAACTTGACGCGGATCACTGCTCCTGATGATTTTTGGGAAAAACATTTATGGGATTCGTTGCGCGGTGTATTGGCTTTTTGGGATCATGAAAATATTAAGGTAATTGATATTGGGACAGGAGCGGGCTTTCCAGGACTACCGATCGCGATCGCCCGACCATCGTGGCAAGTTACCCTAATCGATAGCAAGCAAAAAAAGGTTGCCTTTGTCGAAGAAACAATTCAAGCTTTGCAATTAACCAATGCGATCGCTCACTGGGGACGTGGTGAAGATATTAATAAATCGAATCAGTTTAAAAAGAAGTACGATTTAGCAGTCGTGAGGGCTGTGGGTAAGCCAGATATTTGTGCAGATTATTGTTTGCCTTTTCTCAAAAGAAGCGGCACAGCTATCCTTTACCGTGGTCAATGGCTACCTGAAGAAAGCGAACAGCTTGATATTTTTTGTGAAGATCAAGAGTTACGAACGCTCAAGCAAGAGCGCTTTCAAACTCCCATTACCGCAAGTATTCGGCACAGCGTTTATCTTTCACCTCTGTCAACCTCCATCTCAAATTCGTAAGGAGATGCAAAGTTAGAAGAGTCATATAAAAATCGGATTACTTCTTCTTCGAGACGGTGGATATGATGGGCTTCTACAACATCAGTAAAGCGCAGAGCCGATAAGTAACCGTCTAAAAAAAGCCTCATCTCATCTGTAGAACGATAACCGCGTTCAGACATTTCGACTAAGGAGTCTGTAATTTTTTGATAATGACGAATGGCGATCGCGTCTTGAAGCATAGGTCAAGCTGGGGATAACTACCGTCTTAGGTGGGTTTTGCTCAAGTAATAAAGCGAATTTTTCTAATTTTCGCAATTGAGCGCTAGTTAGTAAAACTCAACTTTTATTTGCTTTGAGTCCCACAATTCTAACACTTTACATTACGAAACAACTTTTATAGACTCATCGCGCCCCATCTGTTATTTAAAACAAAAAAGTTGAGACGCACGCGCAGGGTGCGCCTCAACTTTTTGGGGCTTTCACTTATTTATTGTTCGTAAATTGGTAAAACATCTTGCCAATTAGAATAAGCTCCCGCTTGCCATAAATCGTAGGCGATCGCTAATAGACTTTCGCTGAGAGATAAGTTTGGCTCAGATTGTTGCGCTCTGGCGACGATCGCATCGCAGCCAATTCCGTATACGGGAATATCTAGCTGTTCGCCGAGCGTTCTTGCTACGACAATCCCAATTCTTGTTCCTGTAAAACTACCGATACCTGTAGCGATCGCTAAAAAAGCAAAATCAGTCCATGCAATATCACCTACAAACATGTTTAAGCAGTCATGTAACTGCACAGATAATTCTCTGCCTAGTTCCCATGACTGCTGTTTGTGGATGATATAAGAATTGCGACCTGAATTGGAATCAATCTTGGCGATCGCAAGCTCTAATTTGGTGGTCGTTGTATGTAAGGCAAGGGCAAAACTTGTGTTCATGATCTGTAGAATACTGGGATAAGATCGCCAGTATTCAGTCTAGAACTTACCACTTCCAGTATCAGCAGCACCAGTATCGGCTGCACCTGTATCCGCAGCTCCATTGGATTCAGAATCTTCAGGATCGTTATAGCTGCCCATTGGTCTTCTACGTCCAAAGCGTCCCATAGGGGTGCGCTTACGAAACTTACGCGCATACGCTTGGTTACGAAGAGCTTTTTCTTTTTTCTGATTGCGGCGCTTAGCCATTTTAAACCGTTATACCCTGTTAAAAATTGAGCCTATGTGAACTATCTCATCTGGCAAAAAGCGAGTATGCGGCTCTCTGTTGCACGGGGATGTGCTTTTATCTCCGAAAAGACAAATAGTCTTATCATCCCTCCACAGGCAAGAGTCCTAATTCCTAAGACCCATACTTGCAACACAATGCGTTTAGCTTGGTTTTTGCTTAGGAGAGAATAGTCAAGATTTTCAATCTTAGCATTATTGATTCGCTATCGGTCAATTTTGATTTTTTTAGTTATTCTAGAAAAAATGTACTGGTATGGGAGTGTTAAGGTTTTGTTTTTGGGTCTATGAGGGGAGTAGGTGCGGATATTTCAGGTTGTACTGGCTGCGGTGGTGGCTCTAGTGGGGCGGGTTGTTGAGGTGGAGGCTCTATTGGCGTTGCTACAGGATTAGCGGTTACAGGGGTTTCGTTCTCCCTTGGCGGTAATGATTCATTAGGCGCAGGACTAGTTGATTTTGTTGTATTTGTAGCTGCGGGTTCCAAAGTTTTCGTGGCTTTTGGATCTTCGCGTTTGCGTTGAACTGGTTGTTCACGCTGATCGGGGCGATCGCTATTTGCCGCACCCGAACTATAAGTGACTTTATTAGCGGGCTTGTTTTCGCTAAGCTTGGGCAAGTCAGAACGACGAAACTCAATCGTACTAGCGTCTTTGAATGATCCCGTCACCCCGAACTCAGCAGTGATTTGTGGCAAGCTTGCCAACTGGTTACTAAACCCAAAGATAAGCGCATTATTGGCAATATGTTTACTAATACTTTCTTTGTCGAGGCGTTTGGGTGCGGTTGCTTTGCCATTGGCTTTGATGCTGATTTCTTCGCCCTTACCGATGGTCACGATCTCTGATGTACTTTTCAATAAGACTGTGACAGTCCCATCAAGAGCAATTACACGACGGTCTTCCGCCGCCTTGTCTGGGATTTCTAAATATATAGTGCCATCATTGCTAGAAATTTCGCCAAAGGGGGTCTGAACTTGGGCTGGGGCTTTGCTGCCTTTAGCCGCCCATGCAACCAAACGTCCAGATGTAACTTCAACTTGATTTCGGCGCTTGAGAGGTAAGATTGATGTTCCGCCAATTCTGATAATTACACCACTGCGTAATGTCACCTGTGCGGTGGATGAGTCCTCGGTGCGAACACTTTCATTTACTTTGAGTGGGACACCAACAGTCGCAGGTCTTGATGCTGTAGCGTTAATATATTTAACGCGGACAGGGTAACTACGAATTTCACTGATTTCGGCGATCGCTTCTGTTGGTAGAGCTTCAGTGCTAAAGGGTTTAGCTGGCTGATTAGCCATACAACTAGGCAGCATTACGGCTGCTAGAAATACGATCAGAATAGGCGCATAACGCCCAAATAAGTGCCAAGAGATTTTGAATAACTGCAAACGCTGCATCGTAAATTTTTTGTAGAGTCTACAAAGTCAGTTTTTTCGCTATACTAGAAAGTCTGGTTAAAACCGTAAATCCTAATGTATCCATATTAGTTCTAACTTCGTTGTTTGACCATAGCTATCAATAATTCTCATCATATCTATTATATAGACGGCGACTACGCCGCACTCTATATAGATGTAAATCTATTTTCAAACGAGTAAGAGTCAAAAGCACATGGCAAAGAGTAATTTGCAGGTCATGCTGACCAAAAATGTCACAAAATTAGGTAAAGTCGGCGATTTAGTAGGTGTTGCACCTGGTTATGCTCAAAATTTCCTAATACCCCAAGGTTTAGCTATTCGTGCTACCTCTGGTGTAGTTAAAGAAGTTGAAAGACGTAAGGAAGTTGAGCGTCAACGTTTGATCGCAATTCGTCAAGAAGCCGAAAGCCGTAAGGTGGCGCTCTCGACTATTGGCGGCTTTATCATCAAGAAAAAAGTCGGTGAAGGTAATGCGATTTTCGGTACTGTCACCGATCGCGAGGTTGCTCAGTTGATTACGGCGAAGTCGATGTTAGAAATCGATCACCGCGACATTACGATTCCTGAAATTAATCAAACAGGTAGTTTTGATGTGTCGATCAAGCTTCATGCTGAAGTCACCGCAACCATCAAAATCCAAGTTGTTCCTGAATAATTCAACCAAAACAAAGGCGGCGCATTGCGCCGCCTTTGTTTTTTATTGCAATTAGGGCTAAGTTATACTCACCAAGTTTTCGCTACAAATTGCTGATCGTTGGCGATCGCCACTGTATCTCCCGATGGCTTAATTAAAAATAGTCCTTCCTGAACGGCGTAAGCATCAGCTCGTTCGTCAATTTTGATCCCTGCGATCGCGCCATAGAGTTTGTAATTTTGATATTTAGGAAGCGCAGTTTTAAAGCGCTCTAATGTTGCTAAAAATCTTTTCACATTGCGTATTTCTAAGTGGGACTTAACTTCAATAGCTACCACTTCATTTGTATTTTCGGCTAACACATCGATCTCAATGGAACCCTGTGCATCCTGAGCTTCTACTCGCAGAGCCGTAAAATGTACTTCTATGCCCTTAGCTCGAAATAATTTTACTGCGGCAGGTGTGACTAAGTTCTCGACAAATTCTCCCCATCGGCTAGTAATACCGCCAATTTGTTTGTTAGTTTGCTCGATTTGCTGACTAGTGCGATCGACGGTTTTGCGGAGTTCTGTCATTTCTCGCTCAGCAGTTTGCCTGTATTGCTGCAAAGATTGCTCGGAAGTTTGTTTGTATTCTTGCAAAGATTGCTCGGAGGTTTGCTTTTGTTCTTGCAAAGATTGTAGGAATAATTGTTGCTGATCTTTGCGTTGTCTCTCGCTTTCACGAAATAGCTCGAAAATGTCATCAATGGTGATAGGTTGTTGACTCATGGCTTTACTTATCCTTACATATAGGCTTATTATAATTTACAGAATTTTATACGACTCATCATCGAGATTTGTTCTAATTTCTTACTCAAATGACTAGCAAACAAATAACTTACA
>JBBRQX010000109.1:0-7707 GCA_038225745.1 Pseudanabaenales cyanobacterium
AACATCATTTATTTTTAAGTAATATTGACCAAGTGCGTCGTCAATGAGAGCTTGTCCTTCTCGACTATTGCCATAGGCATCATAGGCAGCTTGCAAAATATTTAAAACATCGCTCAATTCCCCCGACTCAAGCAATAGAAATGCACGGACATAGAGTAGATAGGCTTTTTGTTCGTGATTAGGATCTGAGTTTTGATTTTTATCTAAACAATTTTCTGCTTGTTGAATAAGAACTTGCGCTCTTTGCCATGATTGTGGTTGCTTGGTCGCAATTAGCTCCACCGCCAAATCTAGTGAAATTCTTGCGGTTGTGCTGGCATCTACTTCCGTAATACTTAGATCTTGAAGACATTTTTCAAAATAGGCGATCGCTAAAGTGCGATCTTGTTGCCGCAGGCGTTGTCCTTGGATTAGAAATTCAGATAATTTCATGAGAAACTCCAAAATTAGGTGCTTAAGTTTTTCACTTTTTGAGCTTGGCACTTCGTGATTAGTAGCATACCCAAAAGTGTATTTTAAGTAGGTATGCTTAAAACCGAAAAAGCTGTGACGATCGCTGTGCGATCGCCACAACTTTTTGGGCTTTATGGTTTCAGTTAATTGATTAGCGGTCTAAATCCATGCTTGATCGAAACTTCGCCAATTTTATCCATATTTTCAATACTGATTTGGTTTCGTCCCCACGAGAAATTAGTATGCCAACCTTCAAACTCTAAGAGCATCGCTTCGGCGAAACAAGCAAAAAGCTGACGGGCTGGCGCGGTCATATTGACGATTTTCATGATTTTCCAATCAATATCGAGGCTATGTTCAACAATGCCGCCATCAATAACATGAATGCCATCTTCTTGAACGAGGGTAGACATATTTTTGGGATAGCCACCATCGATCAGGATGCAAGGACGCTTGAGGGTTGCCCCATCGATCGCCATGCCCTTTGCCATACTCGCTACCCAAACAATAATGTCCGACTGCGGCAGCGCATCTGCGATCGCCATCACTTTGCCGCGACCGAGTTGATCTTGCAATTCTTGCAAACGTTCTTGATTTCGCGCAACTAGCAATAATTCTTTGATATTAGTCCGTGCATCAAGCCAACGACATACAGCGCTACCAATGTCACCCGTTGCGCCGCAAACGGTCACTGTCGCTTTAGCCAAATCAATCCCAAATTTACGGCTTGCTTCTTCGATCTGGCGACAAATTATATAGGCGGTGTGGGTATTGCCTGTGGTGAAGCGATCAAACTCTAGTTGAATATTTCGGACACTCGACATCTGATTGAGATTAAAGTTCTCGAAAATAATTGAGGAAAATCCGCCCAAAGCCGTAATATCCACATCATTTTTTTGAGCAAGAGCCATTGCGTTGAGGATCTTGCGAATAGCGGTTTTAATTTTGCTGCTTGCCAACATTTCAGGCAAAAAGCAGGATTCAATATACAAACCTTCGATCTGCTGACCTGTCGCACTCGTAACTTTGATGCGATCGACGATTTGGGGCGGGGCGCTACACCAAAATTCCAAATCCTGATCGGCGTATTCGGGATAGCCTAATTCCCTCGCTACAGACTGAGCGTGTTCAAGACTTGTTAAATGCCCAATTAGACCAAACATCGATAGCAGTTACCAGTTACAGTTGTCAACGAAAAAAAGGTGCTAAACGTGCGATCGCACGTTTAGCCAGTGATTAAGCAGCAGCCAAACCCATCGCGGACATTCTCATGATGTCGCGGGTCGTGAAGCCGATTTTGCCGAGGCTTTCGCCATATTGGATCATGAAATCTTCAACCAAAGCTTCTTTTTCCATGCCAAGGACTTTGGCATCGGTTTCTACTTGATTGAGCATTTTCCAAACGAGTGGCAAATTTTGGCGATTGGCTTGCTCTAAAGGAGCTTTGGAGTCGTCAAAGTGATTGTGCAACCATTCTTCGCCAAAGTTAAGATGCAAATATTCATCTTTAACTACGCCTTCGGTGATCTTGCGAGCAAAAGGGTCGGCAACAGGAATATAGATGTTGTAAGCAGCGATCGCAAAGCACTCAATAATTAGTGATTGGATCAACAGACAAGTGACAATATCCCCTGTTGCAAATGCTTTCTGGAAATTGCTATGCAATTCAGAAAAGAATTTTTCTGCAAAATCCATGTCGGGTGTGACATTGAGGTTTTTACCGCAGGCGATAAAACCTTTTTTATGGCGATCCTCCATTTTGGCAAGCCTGTTTAGCTCTTGAGTAAATTCGGGCAGTAGCTCTCCTAGTTGAAGATAGTTGTTGTACGCCTCAGCTTCGCCCTCAATGACGATCGCATTGATTCGACTGTAAGCATCGCGATAGTTTTCTGTTTGATAGTCAATCGCGACAGCTTCGAGTGTTTGCCCCATGTTTTGCCTCTTAAAATATCCCTGCTCAATAAAAGTTAATCTCTATCTATTTTATGCTAAGTGGACTGTGCAATAAAATTAAAACCCAGAAAGCCATTGTGAAGCTTCACACCGATAGACCTTAGCTAAGTTTTAGTTTTTTACACACCAAAGCGTTAAACTGAGATTGTCCCTCAACTCGTAGTTATGGCAAGTTTTCTGTTAGAAGTTGGTACTGAAGAGTTACCCGCTAGTTTTATTGTTGATGCTTTACATCAGTGGCAAGAGCGCATCCCCAAAAATTTAGATGAACACCAACTAACTACGAGTAAAGTCAGTGTTTATGGTACGCCGCGTCGTCTTGCCGTATTGATCGAAGGTTTGCCATTAGAGCAAAGCGATCGCAGTTTAGAACTCAAGGGACCAGCGATCGGTTCGGCTTTTGTGAATGGCGATCGCCTAGGCGAACCGACTAAAGCTTTGTTAGGTTTTGCCAAGTCTAAGGGGATTGACCTTAAAGATGTTTTTATCAAAGAAACCGATAAGGGCGAATTTGTATTTGCGAATCAGCAAATTGTCGGTCGCGAGACTTTTGATATCTTGCAAGAACTTGCGCCAACTTGGATTACAGGGCTAGAAGGTAAACGTTTGATGCGTTGGGGGAATGGCGATCTGAAGTTTCCTCGTCCGATTCGGTGGTTGGTGTCGCTATTTAATTCAGAGATTTTGCCGATCGCTTTAGAAAATGTCCAATCCGATCGCATTAGTAAAGGGCATCGGGTGCTACATCCGCGATCGGTAATTATCGACACGGCATCTGACTATGTGGCAACTTTGCGCGAAGCTTTTGTGGTAGTCGATGGCAACGAACGTCAAAAACACATCTTTACTCAAATCAATAGCATTGTGGAATTATTTGGTGGTAAAGCTGAAATTCCTGAAGATTTACTTGAAGAAGTGACTTACTTGGTCGAATTTCCTACAGCAGTAATTGGCGAGTTTGAACGGGAATATTTAGAATTGCCGCCGCCTGTGATCAAGACCGAGATGGTCAGTCATCAGCGCTATTTCCCTGTATATTCCGTGGACAATCCCGATCAATTACTGCCACGTTTTATTACCATTTCTAACGGCGATCCCGATAAGTCACGTTTGATTGCGGCGGGTAATGGTCGGGTGATCAGGGCGCGTCTCGCTGACGGTAAATTTTTCTACGACAGCGATCGCGCTGTACATCTAGAAACATTCTTACCGCTTCTAGAAAAAGTCACATTCCAAGCCCAACTTGGCTCTGTCGCTGAAAAAGTCGAGAGAATCAGGGCGATCGCTCAAGCTGCGATCGCTTCGATCCCCAACTTAGAAATCACCGAAGCTGACAGAGTATTAATAGATCGCACAGCGCAACTAGCCAAAGCCGATTTGGTCACGCAGATGGTCAAAGAATTTCCCGAACTGCAAGGTCAAATGGGTTATTATTACGCCCTTTCTAGCAAAGAACCTTTGGCAGTTGCCACAGGCATTCGCGAGCATTATCAACCACGCGGCGCGAGTGACTCGTTACCAACTTCCTTGACTGGCAAAATCGTAGCAATTAGCGATCGCATTGATACCCTCGTTGGCATTTTTGGCTTAGGCATTATCCCCACAGGTTCATCTGACCCATTTGCATTACGCCGCGCCGCTACTGGTGTGATTCAGATTGCGTGGGAAAACGGCTTTGCTCTCGATTTGCCTAAATTATTACAAGCAGCGATCGCCATTTATGCTGAAAAAAATCTACTCGCAAAACCTGCGGAAACAACCCTAGAAAATCTCTATAAATGGTTTAAACAACGCTGCGAAACGATTTTGGGTGAAAAAGGCACAGCTCATAGCGTTGAATACGATCTAGTTGATGCGGTCATGGGAACTGAAGATCTCGTTTACACATTGCAAGGCTTGAGCAATCTCAGCCGTATCAAAGAACGCGCTCATTTCTTGCAAAAGTCTCGCGAGAGTGCCACCCTCAGTGCCATCTATGAACCAATTGTCAGAGCGTCTCGCCTTGCAGTTCAAGGTGATTTAGATAGCATCACTCTAGATGTCAAAGCAATTATTAATCCTGAAACTTTAACTGAGACTGCCGAACAAGAGCTTTATCAGGCGATCGCAGCTTTGCCTAGTCAACCTAGCGATGAGCAACTCATGGAAGGGATTAAGGCGATCGCGCCAGTTCTAGCTAAGTTTTTCGATGATGTACTAGTCATGGCAGAAGATCCCCAAGTACGCCAAAATCGGCTTAACCTGCTGGGGATCATTCGCAACTACAGCCGACAGTTAGCAGACTTTAGCGCTATTCGAGGTTAGAGATTGAGGTGTTAAATTTGTGACACCTATTAAAATAAAGTTGATAGGCAAGGAATAAGCACAACCATGAAAATTAAAGTTAAGAATCTTGGAGCTTTAAAACAAGCCGAATTCACATTAGGCGATTTAACTATAATTTGTGGTGGCAATAACACTGGAAAAACCTATGCAACTTACGCCTTATTTGGCTTTTTATCTTCTTGGCAAGAGATTTTAGAAATCAAAATCAATGCTGAAAACTTAAGTCAATTACTAGCTGAAGGCGTGACTCTTATTGATATTCAACAATATGTCGATCAAGCCGAACAGATTGTTTCTAAAGCCTCTAAAATGTATAGCCGCCAACTATTTGATATTTTTGCTGCACCTGCGGAAAGATTTGCAGATAGTAAATTTCAAATATATTTAGATGTCGTAAATATCAACTTAAATCAAAAATTTGAGCGGACAATGCGAACTGCTAATAATGCAGAACTTTTTTCGCTTACTAAAAGGGAAGGGAGTACAGAATTATTTATTACTTTATTAGCTGAAAAAGAACAAGTTAAAATACCCAATGAAATTCTGGATCATATAATCGCTGATGCGATCAAGGATATTATCTTCGCTCAGATTATTCCAAATCCTTTCATTGCTAGTAGCGAAAGAACTGGAGCAGCAATTTTTCGTAAAGACTTAGATTTTGACCGCCATCGAATATTTGAAGAGATGGGAAAAGCAGACAAAAAGATTGATCGTGTCGAACTTTTCCTAAAAGATTACGACAGAGATTATGCTTTACCAATCAAAAAAAATGTCGAATTCATTAGAGATTTACGTTTTCAAAATGTTAGTAAAAAAAGTAGTTTTATACTGCAAGAGCATCCTGATGTATTAAGTGGCTTTGCCGATATTATTGGCGGTGCATACGCAATTACATCCAATGACGAGCTTTACTATGTACCAAAAGGTAAAAAAGTTAAGCTTTCAATTGATGAAAGCTCCAGTGCTGTGAGATCTTTGCTAGATATCGGTTTTTATCTCAGGCATGAAGCTCAGAAAGGCGATTTGCTCATGATCGATGAACCAGAACTAAACTTACATCCCGAAAATCAGCGCCGTATTGCCAGACTTTTTACTCGACTAGTTAACCTTGGGATTAAGGTGTTTATCACGACTCATAGTGACTATATTGTTAAAGAATTAAATACCCTGATTACTCTCAAGGGTGACAAGCCTCATCTAAAGAGAATTGCACAGGAAGAAGGCTACCAAATAGAGGAATTAATTTCGGCTGACCAAATAAAAGTTTATATTGCAGAAGAAAATCTAATCAAGTTAGATGGCAACCAGAAAAAAACGAAATGTCAGACGCTAACACCAGCAAATATTAATCCAGAGATGGGGATTGAGGCTCGTAGTTTTGACATAACTATCGATACTATGAACAGGATTCAGGATGCGATACTTTGGGGTGAAGATTAATGTCTGATATCGAGATTCTTAAAGAGATGATTAGAAATCTTGCCATAGTGCCATTAATTATCGATAAGCCTAAAAATAAAGTCATCCTCTCGGAGCCACCACCAGCAAACTATTCTGTAACTATTAACGGAATACCAGATCAAAACAATGTGATAGTCATTAAAACTGATGCATTTAAATCTCCAGACACAATTTTCCAAGGTAGTCACGGAGAGTGCAAACGCGCTGATTTCGTAATAATTGCCAATACGGAAAAGAAAAAAGTCATACTGTGCATTGAACTGAAAGCAGGTAAAGGTGGACAAACACATGAAATTTTACAGCAGCTTGAAGGTGCGAAATGTTTTGCTGAATATTGCAAGGAGATTGGCAAATCATTTTGGAATCAGCCCAAATTTCTTAATGGTTATGAGTATCGTTTTGTGAGCATTAAGAAGGTCACCAGTACAAGAAAAAGTTCAATAACTGAATCTGGCATTAGTTCTGATTCAAAGATAAAGTTTCTCGTGAGAAAAGGCTCATTCTTTGAGTTTGATGATTTAATTAAATGTAAAAGGTGATTTTGTTTTTTTAGTTAGCTTTTAGATTTTAGGCGATGCTCATTGATTGAATATTCATATCAAAAACCAGTCTGTGATTATATCTGCGGATAAGATTAGCAAAACTTATCAAAAAAATTAAAGTATGAACGAAAACTCATCATTTTATTGATTTATAAAAACATGTATAAGCTTCTCTCAGACTGGATTTGAACTATTTTGATGCCATTGAAAGCGATCGATAACGATCGCCTATAACCAATGATAGAGATAATAAGCTAGTTGTTCGCTTGGCTGCCAAGAGCGATATGATGCGTGTTGATACCCTTTGTGGGTGATTGAGATAAACGTAAATCGTCTAAGCGCCCTTAATTTGGTGCAGTTTCGAGCGATCGTTTGTTTTTTTGGCTGCAATCTTTAAGAGGTTTATTACATCCATGGCTACTTTCCAAGTAAGACTGATTAACGAAGCTGAAGGGCTAGATAAGACTATCGCAGTTCCTTCCGATGAGTACATCCTTGATGTTGCTGAAGCTCAAGGCATCGACCTTCCTTATTCCTGCCGCGCTGGAGCTTGCTCTTCTTGTGCTGGCAAAATTGTTAAGGGCGAAGTCGATCAAGGCGATCAGTCCTTCCTAGATGACGAGCAAATCGCCGAAGGCTACGCGCTTCTTTGCGTAACCTATCCTGTCTCTGACTGCGAAATCTTGACCCACCAAGAAGAAGCTCTATACTAATTCCTTCTTTTTACTAAATATTTTGAAGGCTCCGATCGCTAGTACTTTATGTGCCACGTTCGGAGCTTTTTAGTTTTTAGAATATAAAGCTCATAATGCGAACTTTATGGTGAGTGTTGACACTCTCAGCGCTGAAGCGACTGAGATTCCTGATTCAGCGAGACAACTTACCAGATAGACTTACATCTACTTGGCAGAGGTCGAACTCTCCACAGGCGTAGAAATTTCCGTAGGCCCTACGGTATTTTTCAAACCAA